>JALETB010000072.1 GCA_022781715.1 Clostridiales bacterium
TCTATATATTTTACTGTTCCATAAAATTTTGCATTTATTAAATAGCATAAGCAAATTAAATTATTAATAATTTGGCAAACTACTATTTCGCCAAATATGCCAACATTAAGTTTTTGAGCTTTTTCAAAAAAATACTTTATATTGTTAATTATTCTTTTTTTTAAAATATCAATTGCTAAAGTATAAGGTATCTTCTTTTTTGACATTTCCAGATTATTTATAATCGATTCTCTTAATTTTTCATTTCCAAATAGATATTCAGTTTCCAATATCCACTTTCGATAAACAGTTTGCATATTTAACTTAACTTCGTAGATATTCACATCAGTAAAAATGTTGGTGTCGGCTATGCGGTTAATGCATTCATTTAATTGTTGAATAGCAACTATATGTATTGAATAATTGATCGCAGAGCTCTTGTATTTAACTGAATGAAAAGATAAGGATTCACAATAACAACAAAAAGCATTACCATCAATAGTTTTAAAATGGCTTAATAAAGCTTTCGCAAACATTTCTGGATCAATCTTTGTATATATGAATATATCAGTGTCTCTGGGATTATCTTCGATTAATGAACTGCCACAGAGCATGCATACAAAATCATTTTGATCACATTTAAAATCTATCATATCTTTAAAAAAAGGTCGGCAAATATCTCTCATAAATTTAAATCAATAACCTCCAATTTTCCATTAAGCAATTTCTCCAAGCTTTCTTCGACATCTAGAAAGTCATCATTAATTAAAATAAAAGATGATTTTACGCCTTTTGTTATTGAGCCAGTATACAAAACTCGATTAAATAGTTTCGCGGGATAAATAGTGATTGCATCCAATAATTGTGTATTCTTAATATTGGGATACTTTTCTTTTATAATTTTGATTTGTTCCAGTAAACTTAAGCCTCCCGTCAATAGACCGTCGGTTCCAATCATCCATCGTATTCCAATTTCATTTAATCTATTTATATCAATAGAAATAGTATTCAAACAGCAGTTTGACTTTGGGCACACAACTATATTTGCTTTTTTATTGTAAATTAATTTAAGCTCATCATCGTCGAGGTATCCACCATGGACAAGAATGGTTTTTTCAGACAATAATCCAAATTTATCAAGTAAAAAAACAGGTTTTTCTCTATATAGTGATAATTCCATTTCTCTTGTCCTTAAATCTTCTGAAATGTGGATTGTCAAAAAATTCGCATATTTAAAACACTTTGAAGCAAGAGAAAGCATTTCTAAATTTGAATAATATAATGAATGTAAAAAAATTCCAACAGAATTAAAAGCAGAATTATATTTATTTAAGCTATTTATAAATCCTTCAAAACCTTTTTCATAGTATTCCTTTAATTTATTAGACATCATTAATGGATAACCTGACATAGTTAATAGATTGTTTTTTTTATGGACGCAATAAGAGCGAGCAGCACAGTACCCAATGGTATGTTCTTCTTTCATTAATGAAATTGTTTTTTTTGCGCTTGATTTCCATATTTGTTTTTGCTTTGACTTAGATAATTTATCATTGATTTTATTGGTAGCATCAATATAGTCAAGAACGGTAAGATTATCTAATTTTATATTATATAATGATTCACCTAAATGAGTATGTACATTAAAAAATGCCGGAAGTAGTGTTTTTCCATTTCCGTCAATAATCTTTTTGCACTTAATTTTTAAGTCAAATCCTATAACAGTGTTCTTTTTAATGTATACATCATGCTTCTCAACTGCGTGATTTTTTTTAGGAAAAACTATATTAATATTCTTTATTAATACACACATATTGTTCTCCCCAAATTATAAATAATGGCTCTTTTTGATTTTTAATTCTGCCATCATTTGTTAGTATCAACGCAATCTTTGACTTAAAATCACTCATTACATTTTCTCCTTGTTTTTATTTTTAAAGAAAAGCGTAGGCAAATAATCATCGTGTACAGATATTCTCCCATGTTCATGTATTCTGAATTTATCGCGTGGCAACTCCGCCCCATATCTTTTGGGGCAATACGGATCTCTTTCACTTAGTGTGCCATACCAGAGAATTCTTCTATCATACACACCGCCTCTACATTTGGTTGCTATCTGACACCCTTCACAATCATTTGGAACAATAGCTTTTTCAAAATTTTCAAAGCTAATTTTTGATAAAATGTTTTTTTCTTTAATGCTATATTGACTACTATACTCATTTGATATTAGATATGTTGATGGGCAAATCATTCCATTAGGCAAAATTCTTATGCTACCTATTCCGGTATTTTCCTTTATGTTTGTTTCGCCTGAAAATAGATTTCCGATGAGAACATCACTTAACCCTAAAATTTGATACTTTTCATTTATATATTTTAAAGCGCTAATTAAAGAATCATACTTTAAGATAAATCTCTTATTGATTTCATCATTTCCACTAACAGGACGATAAATATTTAATCTCAAGATGGCATCATATGTATCAGCAATGTTAAATAATCCATCTAAATTTTCCTTCTTAAGTGTTTCTTCAAATCCAACAAATACTATTGTTGCTTTTTTCCCGAAATATCTCAGTAATTTTAATGTTTCAATTGCCCAGTCATATGCAAATCTTTGCCCTCTGAACGCACAATGTTTTTCACTGTCTGCAAAATCCAATGATACATCCACCTCATCAATAGATTTTAGAAAAATAGTTTCAAATTCTTTGTTTTGTTTAATGCGCTGTGAGAGATATCCATTAGTAGTTACAGATTGTTTGATTGAGGGATATTTCTCGCGAACATATTTTACAAAATAGAAAAAATTGTCTATTATTGCGTTTTCACCTGTGCCATAATTAATAGAATCTATTTGATTATGATTTTCATCAACAAACTTTATCCAGTCGTTAATAGAAACATCCTCGATTGTTAATCTAGTTTCTTTGCTATAACAGAATAAGCAATTCATATTACATGCGTTTGTAAGACCCCAACCAATATTATATTTTTTCATTATAATTTATTACCGTTTTCCTTTTTGTATTTTTAATGACAAGATTTAAGGACAAAACAAAAAGGATTTATCATTTTTATTTTGCAGCCAATTCTTTATTCAATTCTAATAATGCTCTCCACAAAGAGGTGGTAGTAATTTTTAATTGCTCACCGGCATAACATTCAAAAACCGGGGGATACCCTGGTTCACTTTTCAACATTTCAAGGCCAGACGAGTAACCTCCCATACCTTTTATCTTATGTGGCATTGGTCCGGCAATAATCCCACTTATACGATTACTGTATCTCATTTTACTAAAATCCATATTAGCAATTTTATCGTAATCATCAAACATTTCCACTTCAAACCCATATCGTTTTGAAATGCCATGCAATTTACTCTTGATTGATGGCTTATTCAAAGCTCCAATAAATCTAATCACTTTACCATCCAAATATTTTAATTCTCTTTCAGGCAATTTAGTAACATCAATTGCCTTATACTCAGGTTCAGGAATAATATCTTTCGTTTCTTCAGGTTTTACTACCGCAGATTCCTGCTCTGGGCATTCTACCTTCTGAACTACAAATTCTTCATCTTCATCCCACAATTCAAACTCAGTGTTAGTGATACCGGGCTCAACAAATTTGTCGGGATCATCTATATAATCAATGAATGTATCGAATACATAAATTACATCTGAAGGAAATGATGACTTATCAACGTTTTTGTATTCTTTTGCAAAAATATTTTTAAAATGTTTTTTAAACAACTCTTTATCATCACGGCTAACTTGACCGGATAAAAAGTTATTTTTGTAATAATTGAATAAAGACTCTATTGCAGCAGTAAGCTTGTCTTTTTGATTAGTCTTATCTAAAGTACATATTGATGTAATTTTACTAAACAAAATTTTAGGATTATCAATATAGTAAAGCGGGGTTCTTCGTCCATAAATAATTATTTCATAACGGACAAACCATCCTGGCTTTTGATTTGATTCAGACCTAAATGCAACGCTTTTAAATAATTGCATAATATTATTTGAATGGATATAATCGTTCCATGTAACATATTGTTGAACCAAATCGTGACATACCTTTGAAAAAATCTTAATTTTTGCTTCTTGAGTCGGAGCCGGAATTGCATTAGCACCATTAAGCATTATTTCTTCATAGATTTTTTCGACCACATCTATATTACCAATTTGACTAAGTTCTTCTATTTTAATCATCATTCGTATCCTCCTTGTCGAGATAACTGAAAAGTGTAAAATTTTCCACTTCTGCAGGTTCTTTATTTTGTTTTTTTGCTACAGACTTTTTCTTTGGAGTTTCCTTTTTAATAAGTGACAAATATTTTTTGTGGATTGAATCTGCATACACTCTGATATCTATCTTGGACATACGGTGTTTCTTAATTGCTTGTTTAAAATCAACATACTGAAAAGAAAAAGTATCTGATAAAATCTTTTCTAATTTATCAATGATCTTTTCGATTTGTCCAGCAGATTTTCCAACACAAAATTCATATTCAATGTCAGTGTTAATATACGAACACCTAAAGTTTCCTACAATATACTCATCTGGTTTTACTTTTATTTTGTTAACCAAAAGGAATGTATCAACAGGTATTATATTGTTTTCTTGCCCTAACCAACTAGACACTTTTCTGTCGCAGGCATAAACAATTTCGTTTTTTTTAAATTCCTCATAGACACCTTTCATGCCATTTTTTAATGCCCACAATGATAATAAGATAGGAACAAATGGTGAACCATTCAAACCAAATTCAATTATGTTTTCATTCAATCTATCAAATCCATAATCAAAAAATACATACAATGCATAAATTGAAAGCAGATCATCGTTTGCTTCGCTTAAAAGCATAATCCTATTTCTTGCCCTCAAGTCAGACAAACACTCGTCTGCATGCTCTTTCAACGGTTGTTCTTCAATCCCGTCTAAAAATAATGTCTTAAATTGTTCCTTATCGTCATTTTCCAAACTTAATAATGCATTAATTGCACTAGAAAATAAAGTCTTAGAATAACAATTATCCTTACAGGCAACATGTTTTAAGTCTTTATAAAAGCGCAATAGTATTTCATTGGGTTTCTCTATATACTTTGTAATATCAAAAGGTATATTCTTGTAAATATTCTTAGAAATATATTCAGTAAAAGAAGAACTTTCTTCTAAAAAAGAATATATATTTGCTGTTAATTTATTTTCAACAGGACGATTTCCTTGAACCAACATTAACAATCCGGCCAATAATTTATTTCTATAATTATTAGAGTCCTTGATTGAAATGGTTTGTTCATTCATAGAAGATAAATCTATCGAATTAATATCGAAGTCATCCATATCATCTAAAAAATCATCCACATTCCCATTAAAGGAATTATCAGATTTAACATTTGATAAGATTACTTCTAAACAATCGGTGGAAATACAATCAAAAGGGCAATAACAATTTTCATCAATAAGATTGGTTGGTACGTTTAATGTAGAATCACCTTGCAAAAATACTAGTTTTCTTTCAACTGGAATAATTGAGACAACATTACTAAATGAAATAGGATCTTTGATAAAATACGCAATAGAGTTTTTTATTTTTCCTATTTTACCATTGGTTTGTTCGCCATTTTCGTCGAAAGCAATAGTCTCTATCTTTTTATTAAGTAATAGTTTAATTACAACAGCAGTTTCAAAACTGTCGTTGCAACACTTTGATTTTATATCCTCAATTGAAATCTCATTATTAAAAACAAGTATTCCGCCATATCCATTATCAGATAATGAATAGTTTTTTTGATCATCACTGCAAACAGCAATTATTTCACTATTTGTCAAGTATCGCTTTAATGAAGTTTGATTTGTGTATAATAATACCTCAACAAAGTCGCTTACCATCTATATTTACCTCACAATTTTAAATAATGAATCGTGCTCTTTTATCACATTTAAAACAGCACAATTATAATCATATGGACAATTAAAGATAAACGTCAATTTGTCCTTAGCTCTTGTTACGGCAACATAAAATTTGTTTTTTTCCGCCGGTGTATTCAATAACATTTTTTGGCAATCAAACAAATAAACTTCATCAAACTCCATTCCTTTAGAACTTTTATATGTTGTCAAGAAAACACCGGTTTGATTTAGATTTATATTATCATTTTTGTTTGTTTTTTTCATATTATCAACACATCCGTATTTATAAAAGAATTTCGATTCGGATATTATTCTCCTAGATACTGCATTATCCATTAATTGTTTTACATGATCAAATGTCTCTCGATCAGGAACAATAATACCAACTTGTTTATTAAGCTGGTATGCGATATCAGCAATTTTATTGATCATATCTTGAGTCGCTCCAGAAAATATTACCTCGGGCAATGATCCAACATTTCTTTTGCAAACTGAAGGTCGCAAAGACAATGCATTGTTTCCATAATTATTATAGAATAACTTAGCGACTTTCTCTATCGATGCAGTATTTCTAAAATTATCAATTAAATCATAAAACGATTCTTGCAATCCAAGAGCACAAATGATTCTATTACAATCAATTCCTGCTTTTCTTATTAATCTGGCATTTGAATTATCTACACTTTCTTTGCCAACTTCTTGTGCATCATCATATGTGACGATAATTCTGTCAGCAATTTTGCTTAAAAATACATATGCTTCATCAGGTAAATCCTGCCCTTCGTCAATAAATATATCATCATATCTAATTTCTTTTTGATCAGAAGGAGACAACTTAGAATAAGCCTTATATAAATTATTCCATTGGGGCCAACCGGTTTTTAAATAGCCATACTCTCTATTAATAACATCATTGAACTTTTGCGATTTGTAATTACGAGAATGTTCAGAAGCAAATTGATTTAGTTTTTGTTCTATTTTTGAACCCAATTGCCAGCAAAAACTATGCACAGTAGTTGATTCAACCGAGCATCCACTTATCATCTGGCTTAAAGGATTTGAATAAGTTAGAAGTATTTGTTTTGCATTGCCGTTTTTATTCATACCTGACATTGCTAGTATCGTTTTTCCCGTACCTGGTCCACCAACGATTGCCAACTTTTTTTCTTTAGAAATCATATTAACTATATGCTTTTGAACTGGACTAAGCTTACTGTTATCTAACCTTTCCAAAATTAACACCTCAATTTTATTTATCTTCTTAATAATAATCAACCGCTTTTGTAATGTTATAATTTAATTCATTATATATCCTTATTACACAACATACCGCTAAGCATAAACTCAAAACACAAATAAATCTCTTTCAATTGTAAGCGAGTTTGCCCCTTATATTTACGCATTTCCACTCCTTGTTTGGTGAACATTTATTAAACATCATTGTACACCGAATAATCTAATTGATGTATTATATTATACTATAATAAGTTGTCAAAGTCAATATTTGCGCGGTCTACTGAAATAAAAAGAAAAGTTTTGTTCATTCATGACACTAATTGGTGTATTTTTATCGCTTCTTTGTTCGTCGAATAGATTATTTAATATACATTTCACAGCAGTTTTTCAAGGCGATTCATCATAGCGGCTTTATGCTCTAAAAGCAAATGAGCATAGCGATTAAGAGTAACCGTCGGGTTCTTATGACCGAGTATTTCGGACAGCGTTTTCACATCCATTCCACAATCTAACGCACGAGTTGCAAACGTATGACGCAAGGAATGAAAACCGCGGTGAACAATATTCTGTTTTTCTTTATGCTTTTTAGTTTTGGCAAAAGTTGTTTCAGAAGTGGAAGAGAATCCGAAAATTATAAAAAATAGCGTTCGGGTTTCCGATCGCTATTTATACGCTTTCAAATGTTCAAATTTTTATAAAATATTTAACAACACCGCGATGTAGTTGTTTTTCAAAACATAACTTCTTCTCGTTTTGGGAAGTATATTGCAGAAAACAGCATTTTTTCAACATAAATTTTCTCAACAGAGAGGCGAAACCAATAGATATTTTGCCTCTTTGTTAAAGGCGTACAGTTCGACATCGCGCAATTCATTCCCGCCAAGTGAAACCTAAATCAAATACGAAAGTGTTTGGTTTAGGTTTTTCTTTTACAAAAATTCAAGTGTTATCTACGTTTTTCGGTTGTGGGTATGCCGTCGTTTCGGCCTTTTCGGGGTTCGTAGGCTAAAGTTCGTATCGCTTTATCCGTAGCAGTTGCAGACGGTTTTATGCCGCGAAAGGTTCTCGGGCGACAGAAAGGAGTGTGTCAGACTAGGGATTTCATTCGTCATCACTAACGACAAACCTAAAAAGACATCGACAAGCAAGAACAAGTCGGCGTCGCAGAAAACCCGAAGCAAAGCAAAAAATAAGCCGATAATCGACTTATATCCACACTTTCCTATGCTTATCTTTAACATGCGTGAATCTGTGCCGACCTTGCACGGAAATTCTGAGGCAAGTTGAATAACTACATCGGAATCCGATGTAAAAAACATCCGGCGGGCTGCGACATTTTATCGCAGCCCGCCGGAATAAATCATAAAAGCCCCTCTATAAGCCGATTAACGGCACTTTTATTTAACAATCAACGATTTCCCGGTCATCTCGACAGGGATCGTTTCACCCATCATTTCGAGAAGCGTGGGAGCAAGGTCGGCAAGCACTCCGTCCTCTCTGAGTTTAACGTTCTTATACTGATCGCTTACCAGAATTACGGGGACGCGGTTCGTCGTGTGAGCGGTGAAAGGCTCGCCGTCGGCGTCGATCATCTTGTCGGCGTTTCCGTGGTCGGCGGTTACGATGCAACTGCCGCCCTTTTTGAGTACGGCGTCGGTTATCTTCCCTATGCAATCCTCGACGGTTTTAACAGCCTTTACAGCCGCGTCCAGAACGCCGGTATGTCCGACCATATCGCAATTTGCATAGTTGAGAATGATTACGTCGAACTTATCGGAAGCTATTTCTTCGAGAACCTTATCGGTTACGAGATATGCGCTCATTTCCGGCTGAAGATCATAGGTTGCAACCTTCGGCGAAGGAATAAGATCTCTGTACTCGTTCTTTTCGGGCGCTTCCACGCCGCCGTTGAAGAAGAACGTTACGTGGGCATATTTTTCGGTTTCGGCGATACGAAGTTGCGTGTAACCTTTATCCGAAAGATATTTGCCGAGCGTGTTGTGAAGTTCCTGCTTTTTGAACGCTATCGCAACGTGGTGGAAGGTTTCGTCGTACTTGGTGAACCCGACGTAATTAAGCCCGAGATAGCCCGTCTTTCTTTCAAAACCGCCGAACTCCTCTTCCGTGAACGCCCTCGTGATTTCTCTCGCTCTGTCCGGACGGAAGTTGAAAAATATAACCGAATCGCCTTTTTCGACAAGCCCGACAGGTTTGCCGTTTTCATATATGTTGGCGGGGACGATAAACTCATCCGTCACTTCGTTTTTATAACTGTTCTCGACAGCCTCTTCCGCGCTGTTCGCTTTAACGCCGTTGCCGAGCGTCAACGCTTCATATGCTTTAACTACTCTTTCCCAACGATTATCTCTGTCCATTGCGTAATATCTGCCGCTTACCGTGGCGATTTTACCTACGCCGACTTTTTTGATTTCCTCTTCGAGTTCCTTAACGAAATCGATTCCGCTCGTGGGAGGAACGTCCCTGCCGTCCATAAAAGCGTGAACGTAAACTTCGGTAAGTCCTCTTCTCTTCGCCATTTCGAGAAGTGCAAAAAGGTGAGTTATGTGGCTGTGAACGCCGCCGGACGACAACAAGCCGAAAAGATGAAGTTTTTTGCCACCGTTTTTCGCGGAGTCCATAGCTTTGATGAGTTCTTCGTTTTCAAAGAAATCGCCGTCCTGAATGGCTTTGGTTATTCTGGTAAGATCCTGATATACGATTCTTCCCGCGCCCATGTTGAGATGCCCGACTTCACTGTTGCCCATCTGCCCGTCCGGGAGACCTACGCAAAGTCCGCTTGCGCCGAGAGTTGCCGAGGGGTATTTTGCCATAAGATTTTTTATAACGCCTTCGTTCGCTATTTCGATTGCGTTGCCCTTTTTATCGGGATTAAGCCCGTAACCGTCCATAATAAACAGACAAACGGGTCTCGTTTTCATTTTCATATAATTTATCTCCTTTCGGTTTTAACTTTAAAAACGGGCGGAAAAAATTTCCCGCCCGATTCCGTTTTATTTGTTGTAATTTACGATATACGCAAAGTCGTCAGCCTTTAAGGAAGCGCCGCCGATAAGTCCGCCGTCGATTTCCTCCTCAGCCATAAGTTCTTTGCAGTTTTTAACGTTCATCGAGCCGCCGTATTGAATTCTCGTTTTTTCGGCAATCGATTTGTGGAATTTCTTCGCAAGGATATGTCTGATATAACCGATCGTGTTGTTAGCGTCGGTAGCCGTGGCGGTTTTGCCCGTTCCGATAGCCCAGACGGGTTCGTAAGCGATGACGATTTTGTCGAAATCCTTAGACTTGAAGCCTTTAAGACCTTCGACGATCTGCTTTTCGAGAACTTTCTCGGTAAGCCCGCCTTCTCTTTCCGCTTCGGTTTCACCCACGCAGACGATAGGTTTAATCTTTGCGTTGAGCGCAGCCTGAACTCTCTTGTTCACGGTTTCGTCGGTTTCGCCGAAATATTGTCTTCTTTCGCTGTGACCGATTATAACGTAATCGACTTTGAGTTCTTTAAGCATATCCGCGGACACTTCGCCGGTGAATGCGCCTTTTTCAGCCCAGTGAACGTTTTCCGCGCCGATCTTTATGTTGGAACCCTTAGCCGCCTTTTTCGCGGTTTGCAGATCCGTGAACGGAACGCAAAGCACGACGTCGCAATCGGCGTTTTCGACAAGGGGTTTAAGAGCGGAAATCATTTCCTTGGTTTCCGCCATGGTTTTATTCATTTTCCAGTTTCCTGCGATTATCGGTTTTCTCATATTGTATTAAACTCCAAAATTAATCAGTCTTTATCGTTAAGGCATTCGATACCGGGAAGTTTCTTTCCTTCGAAGAGTTCGAGGGAAGCGCCGCCGCCCGTGGAAATGTGCGTCATCTTGTCGGCATAACCGAGTTGAGCGACCGCAGCCGCGCTGTCTCCGCCGCCGATAATGGTGGTTGCGCCGGCGCAATTCGCCATAGCCTTTGCGATATCGTTCGTGCCTGCCGCAAGCGTGGGGTTTTCAAACACGCCCATAGGTCCGTTCCAGATGATCGTCTTTGCTCCGACAAGCGCGTCGGCATAAAGTTTAGCGGTTTCGGGTCCTATATCGCACGATTCCATATCGGGATAGAATTCTCCGACTTTTCTCACAAATGTTTCGACGGGAGCGTCGATAGGATCGGGGAACGCCTTGACCTGAACGCCGTCGATGGGAAGGAGAAGTTTCTTGCCTTCGGCTTTCGCTTTTTCCATCATTTCTTTGCAGTAATCGAGTTTCGTGTCGTCCACGAGCGAAGTTCCCACTTCATAACCCTGCGCTTTGAGGAAGGTATAAGCCATTCCGCCGCCGATTATGAGCGTGTCGCACTTCTCGAGAAGGTTGGAAATAACGTTGAGTTTGTCGGCAACTTTCGCTCCGCCGAGGATTGCTACGAAAGGTCTTACCGGGTGTTCGAGAGCGTCCGCCATGACGGAAAGTTCCTTTTCGATAAGGAAGCCGCAAACAGCCGTTTTAACGAATCCGTATTCGACGATAGCCGCCGTGGAAGCATGAGAACGGTGAGCCGTTCCGAATGCGTCGTTGACGTAAATATCGCAAAAAGCCGCGAGTTTTTTGCAGAATTCTTCGTCTCTGCCCTCTTCGCCCGCGTCGAAACGAAGGTTTTCGAGAAGAACGCATTCGCCCTCTTTAAGCGCGGCGACTTTAGCCTTTGCGTCGTCGCCGACGATATCGGTCGCGAACGCAACCTTGCCGCCGAGAAGTTCGTTGAGTCTCTTTGCTACGGGCGCGAGAGTGAACTTTTTAAGGTCGCCCTTAAGAGCCTTGGCGATATATTCCGCTTTTGCAGCCGCTCTTTCGCCTTCGGGAAGAGCCTCTACCGCTTTCTTTTCTTTTTTGTTAAGCCCGAACCCCTCGGTAAATATATTGTGGGGTTTGCCCATATGCGAGCAAAGAATAACCTTCGCGCCGTGCTCCATAAGATATCTGATCGTGGGAAGCGCGCCGTTGATACGATTTTCGTCGGTTATTACGCCGTCTTTCATAGGAACGTTGAAATCGCATCTGACAAGACATCTTTTGCCTTTTACGTCAACGTCTTTAATTGACTTTTTATTCATAGACTTACTCCTTTTTGAGAAATATATTTTCTGCCATCATAATATACTTTATTTCCCGAAAAGTCAATAATTAGACGGCAATATAGTTTAATTCTTTTTATTTTTTAACCGTTTACACAAAATAAGTGAAAACCTTTGACGAAAGTATAAGAAAAGTGTTATAATGTAATAACATGAGTTGTTTTATAGTTAAAACTAATATATACTCTGATAAACAATATGTGTGTCGGCGCCCTTGCCGGCGACTGCGGAAACTTTATGAAGCACAGAAAAAACGATTTGTTTAAAAAATTTCTTATATTATGCATCGACGTGGCGTTGATCGTCATATCGATGTTTTTCGCGTATATTATCACGACGGAATCCGCCCCGAACCCCGATTACCTTTCGATTCTCATCTGGTTCCTCGGCAATATCGCGCTCGTCGTTTTCATCTATAAATGTTCGGGATTATACTCGATTATTTTCAGTTCGGCAAGCATTATCGACGCGTTAAGGCTATGCTTCGCGATATTCTGTATTCTCGTCGCCAACATTATTTACGTTGCCATCATCGGGCGCGACGTTATAGGGTTTTCCACGTGCTGCGTGTACGCGTGTTTCCTCTTCCTCTTTACGGGAATGACGAGATTTTACAAACGCGCTTTGTACGTCGGCAAATATTACATTTCCACCAACGGAATGAAAAAGAAAAGGGTTATGATCGTGGGCGCGGGCAAATCGGGCGCGGCGCTTATAGCCGAAATGCAGTCGTCCGACAAAACCGATTTCGTCCCCGTGTGTGCGATAGACGACGACCCCGAAAAAATCGGAAAGTCTGTGTGCGGCGTCAAAGTCGTCGGCTCGACTTACGAAATAAAAAAATACGCAAAAAAATACGGCGTGAACGAAATTCATGTCACGATGCCGTCGGTGGACAAAAGGCGGCTGAGCAAAATAATCACCAGATGCAACGACGCGGGTTGCCCGGTTAAAATTCTCCCGGGGCTCTATCAACTCGCCGACGGTCAGGTTTCCGTTTCGAGCATGCGCGAAGTGGATATTCAGGACCTTCTCGGGCGCGACCCGGTCAGCGTCGACATAAACGAAATAATCGGCTATATCGAGAACAAAACCGTCCTCGTCACGGGCGGGGGCGGCTCGATCGGCAGCGAACTTTGCCGCCAGATTGCGACGCACAACCCCAAAAGGCTCATTATTCTCGATATTTACGAAAACAATGCGTATAATATCGAACAGGAACTCAAAAGAAAACTCCGCAATCTCGACCTCGTGACGTTGATAGCGAGCGTAAGAGACTACGGAAAAATGAAAGACGTTTTCGCAAAGTATCGCCCGCAGATAGTTTTCCACGCCGCGGCGCACAAACACGTTCCGCTGATGGAGACAAGCCCTAACGAAGCGGTTAAAAACAACGTTTTCGGCACGTTTAACGTTGCGCGGTGCGCGGACGCCTGCGGGGTTGAAACCTTCGTTCAGATTTCGACCGACAAGGCGGTTAACCCGACGAACGTTATGGGCGCGACGAAGAGAATTTGCGAAATGATCGTTCAGGCGTTCGGCAGACACAGCAAAACCAAATTCGTGGCGGTGCGTTTCGGCAACGTCCTCGGCTCAAACGGTTCGGTTATTCCCCTGTTCAGACAACAGATAAAGGAAGGCGGACCGGTTACGGTTACGCATAAGGATATCATAAGATATTTCATGACTATCCCCGAAGCCGTTTCGCTCGTTCTGCAAGCGGGCGCGTACGCCAAAGGCGGGCAGATTTTCGTGCTGGACATGGGCGAACCCGTGAGAATTTACGACCTCGCTTATAACCTTATAAAATTATCCGGCTTCGAACCGAACGTAGACATCAAAATCGAATGCACAGGTTTGCGCCCCGGCGAAAAACTTTACGAAGAAAGGCTTATGGACGAAGAGGGAATGCAGAAAACCCCGAACGGACTCATCAATATCGCTCAGCCGCTCAAATTCGACGAATCGTCTTTCTGGAATCATCTCAACGAACTTTACGAAGCCGCTTACGCCGAAACGGATGAAATGAAACGCTTAGTGCGAGACATTGTTCCGACCTATAAAATCGACGACAGAGACTGAAATTTACCGCTTCCTCAGAATTCCGATAGACACAAAAATATTGAAGTGAATTTTAATGAAAGAATTGCTTCAAAAAAATGATTATCGACAGCATAAACTCCTGGTCGGATAAGGATATTTACGCCATATCGCTTTACGTTTCCGACGAAGACGGCAACCCGCACAAACCGACAGTTACTCTGGGATACAACACCGAGAGACAATACGATTCGGAGGCTTCGGGGGACGGACTCGCTTCGGACGAAGAGGAAGCGCGATGGAATTACGCGTGCTGGCTTCAGAACGAATTCTTTGTTTTCGGCACAGGCAAAACTTCAGAAGTCGTGCAAAAATGGATTATCGAAAACGGTTTCGGATATTCGGGCAATGATGGTTGCGACGATTTCAATTCCGACGAGGAAGATTCAGTAATAACGAAAGAGTTTGTCAACGTTCTTATCGGTATCGTAAAAGACATTCACGAAAAAGGAATTTTAACCGACAAATTCGGAAAAGAATTGCCGATTTTGATTCACGAGTTAGAATATTACGACGAAATCGCCGAACAAAACATTGAAGCGAACGGAGAAGATCTCGTAAGCGATTTTACGAATTGGTGTCAGAATTGGTAAATACAAAACAATAAAACCGCTCGGGTTATTTGCTCCGGGCGGCTTTCTTTTATATTATATTGTGTTACGCAAATTCGGATATTATGTTACGCAAATTCGGGAAAACAACCGTTTCGTCGTGCGCTATTCATCGGTACGGCATACGTTGAAAAACGCACGCCTACGGACAGGTCGAAATTGTCCACCGATTTGATAAGCCCTATCATTCCCGCCTGAAACATATCGTCCGCGCTGACCTTCGATTTGTCGAATCGACGTATTATCGACAAAACAAGTCTGACGTTGGCGAGAATGAATTCCTCGCGGGCTTTTTCGTCGCCCTCTTTGATTTTCATAAGCAACTCCTCGCTTTCCTTAAGCGTCAGTCTTTTCAAACTCGACGTGTCCATGCCGCAAATTTCAACTTTTTGTTTCATAAAACTTTAACCTCCGTGCAGCCGCATTGCGTTCGGATAATCCAAAACTCGCCGGGACGCAATCGCTATGTACCATTTTATCTTCCGCGCGGCAAAAAACAATAGGAAATTTTGTCGGCTTTTCCCGAATTAACTCAGTTTCACCATTTCCTTTCTTAGTCTCAGAACGATTTTCTTCTCAAGCCGCGATATGTAACTTTGCGAAATCCCGAGCATATCCGCAACTTCTTTCTGAGTTTTCTCCTCTATTCCGTTCAGCCCGAAACGCATATTCATTATCTGTTTTTCGCGCGGGGAAAGTTTCGAAATCGCTTCCATAAGCATTTCCTTTTCCACGCCGTGTTCGATATCTTTATAAACCACGTCGCTGTCCGTTCCCAGAACGTCCGAAAGGAGCAACTCGTTGCCCTCCCAGTCGACATTGAGCGGCTCGTCGAGCGAAACCTCGCCTTTCAACTTCACTATTCTCCTCAGATACATGAGAATTTCGTTCTCGATGCACCTCGAAGCGTAAGTGGCGAGTTTTATGTTCTTTCCCGCGTTGAACGTGTTGACCGCTTTGATAAGCCCGATCGTTCCGACGGAAATAAGGTCGTCCGTTTCCACGCCCGTGTTGTCGAACTTCCTCGCTATGTAAACGACGAGCCTGAGATTATGCTCGATAAGCTCTTGCCTGACGTTATCGTCGTCGCCGCCAAGCCTGGAAACGAGTTCCTGTTCTTCGTCGGCGGTGTAAGGCCTCGGCAACGCTTCCGCGCCCGAAAGGTAATTGATCGCCCCGCCTTCTTCGGCAAAAATTCTTTTTAATATCGCAATTATTTTCGACAACATTTTCTTTTCCTCCCGATTCGACGACGTTTCACGCGAAAACAGTTCCGAGAATAAGATCGTATTCTCCGCCGCTCATAAGTTCGCGCTCGGCAATGCCGAGCATTACGTTATTAATTATATTCACGCTCGTCCCGTTATATATCTTTATTCTGCTTATCTTATATATTTTTATTACTTTTTCGCCCGCGATCGTAGATATCGTCGAATACATCGGACGGACAAGCGAAAACACCTCGTTTTTCATAAGTTTTGCCGCAAATTTCGGCGATACGATTATTATCGGGTCGTTTTTGTAACGCAGTCTGTTTCCGCTGTCTAAAAAGCCGTTCACTATGTAAGTTTTTCCGCCGGCGGTGAATTCGCATTTTCTTATAAAATTAGTTATCTCCTTCCTTTTATATAATTTCTTGATCAGCGCGCAGGCAAGGAAATACATAACGAAAACTATCAGGAGAATTACCGTGAGAACCGCCTCCGTCGGCGTCGTTCTCGAAAACACGTCGTAACTTATCCCCGCAAAATAAAACGCTCCGAACACTGCCCCGCCGAACGCGAACGTGAAAAACAAGAACAAATAGAAACACCTTATATAAACCCTGAAATTCGGGAACTTGCCCGAAACGAGTACTATAAGCGCGCCCGCAAAGAATTTAAGAACAAACGTGAACGCCGCATTCATTTTCAGCAGCGGCGTGACGACCGCAAACGCCGCTCCCATTGCCGCAGACAAACATACGAACGCTTTGCCTGAAGGCAGGTTCATTGCCTTCCTCGCCGACAAAATAAGCAGGCAATCTATTATAAAATTGTTTATCGCAACGTATTCTATGTACACAACCATATGCCCATTATAAGTTTTTTAAAAAGACAAAAAAGGGAAAGTTTTGTTATTTAAAATAATTTTTTGTCGCTTGCAAATATTTGTCGTTCACGCTTTCGCAAACGCTTGACATTTAAAATAACGCATGTTATTATATAATAAAATAACGGTTGTTATTTTAGAGGTTAAAATGGGAAAGAAAGAAAAATATACGAAAGAAGAACTCGTCGGAAAAGCCGTGAAAATGGTCCGCGAAAAAGGAATAAACAACCTCGGTATACGCTCGCTCGCTGATTACGCGGGCGTTTCGACTCAGCCGATTTGCCGCCATTTCGGCAACATAAAAAAACTCAATGCCTGTGTTTTGAGTGCGATAAACGACTTATACGAGGACTTTTTGAAAAAAGAAGTACAATCGGGACAGTATCCGCCATACAAGGCGTCGGGTATAGGATACGTCAATTTCGCAAGAAAAGAACCCGAACTTTTCAAGGCTCTTTTCATGCGTTCGAGAAAAAACGAAGACGGAAAAAAAGAGGACGCGGCGTTCGACGCGATATCGCAGAAAGTTGCCGAAAGGTATAAAATCGACTATGCCGATGCAAGGAAATTTCACCTTATGATGTGGCTCGTCGTTCACGGCATAGCAACGCAGATCGCGACGGAATATCTGAGCCTGTCCGAGGCGGACGTTTCGGACATTCTTACGGAAAGTTTCACCGCCCTGTCGGCGAGATTTTTCGGCAAAAAATAAACGCGCAAACGCGACAATCATTCAAATAAAGGACACCCGATATGTGTGAAATCAGAACAGAAAAAATCAATAAATATTACGGGCAGATTCACGCTCTTAAAGACGTTTCGCTTGAGATAGAAGAAAACTCGCTTTTCGGGCTTCTCGGCGTGAACGGCGCGGGCAAAACCACGCTGATAAAAATACTTACCTGCCTTACCGACCCGACGAGCGGAAAGGCGATCGTTCACGGTTTTTCGGTGACGGACGAACCTGACGAAGTTAAAAAAATCGCCGACGTTTCCCCGCAGGAAACAGCCGTCGCGCCAAACCTCACGGTCAGGGAAAATCTCGACTTTTTCGCCGCTTTATACATGACTGACGATAAAGAATATATCAATTCGATTATCAACGCTTTTTCGCTCGGCGAAGTTCTTTCCCAAAGGGCGAAAACGCTTTCGGGCGGGTGGAAAAGACGAGTTTCGATTGCAATCGGAATGATATCAAAACCGAAAGTTCTTTTTCTCGACGAGCCGACATTGGGACTTGACGTTATCGCGCGGCGCGAATTGTGGAAAATTATCAGGTCTCTTAAAGGCAAAGTTACCATTATTCTCACCACGCATTATCTCGAAGAAGCCGAGGCTCTTTGCGACAAAGTGGCAATAATGGCAAAGGGAAAAGTCCTCGCCGTCGGAACGCCCGAAGAACTGAAAAACATGGCCGGAACCGACAATTTTGAAGACGCGTTCGTAAAAATCGCGGAGGGTGAATTATGAACAACAAGAAAAATACGATAAGGAACAACAGGGCTTTGATTTTTGCGGGAAGAAACCTTAAGGAAATGACGAGAGACCCGGTTATTTACATTTTTTGTCTGGCTTTTCCAGTCGCGATGCTCGCGCTTTTCGCCGTAATAAACCACTACTCCGGCGGAAAATCGCCCGTTTTCGAGTTTCCTTCGCTCATCCCGGGAGTGATAACGTTTTCCTATTCGTTCATTATGCTCACGCAATGCCTGCTCGTTTCCAAGGATAAAACCACTTCGCTTCTGAAGAGGCTTTACACCTCGCCGATGAAAAAAATCGATTTCGTAACCGGTTATGCGCTGCCCGCGTTCGTTTTAGGGATGATTCAGACAGCCGTCTGCATCGTCGCGGGTTACGTTATTTCGCTTTTTATCGGTTCGGGTTATATAGGCTTCGGCAGATGTCTGCTGCTTGCCGCGGAACAGTTGCCCGCCCTTATACTCAACGTGTTTTCAGGCATAATCGTGGGCGCGCTCCTCAACGAAAAGTCCGCGCCGGCAATAACATCGATCGTCATTTCCGCCTCGGGCATACTCGGCGGAGCCTGGATGCCGCTAGACACGATGGGTGGATTTGAATCGTTTTGTAAGATCTTACCGTTTTACCCCTCGGTTTATCTCGGCAGAATCATCACCGGCGCAACACACACGCCGACGGACGTCATAAACCCCGCCGCGGTTACCGTTTATTCGTTCGACGCGACGGGCGTTATATCGGTAATCGTTTTATCCGTTTATCTGCTCGCCGCGATTGTTCTTTCGGTTGTAACCTTCGGAAGCATGATGAAAAAGGCGGACTGACGAACCTGAACGCGACCCGACATATTTAAAATAAATGCGCCCCGCGGTTGACGAAAGCAACCGCGGGGCGCAAAACTTTTACAACTTATAAAATTATTTTCTGACGTTTTTATACATAGGTCCGTATGCTTCGCAAGCACGGTAGTCCTGACCTTCTTTGTCCATTCCGAAGGCGTTCCATGCCGCCGGACGATAAATATCGTCCTCGCAAACGTTGTGCATGCATACGGGAATACGGAGCATCGAACACATAGTGATAAGATCCGCGCCGATATGTCCGTAAGAAATCGCGCCGTGGTTCGCGCCCCAGTTGTTCATTACGTCGTAAGCCGACTTGAACGCGCCCTTGCCCGTAACTCTCGGAGCAAACCAGGTGCAAGGCCACGTGTAGTCCGTTCTCTTCCAGAGTTTGTCGGTAACTTCGTCCGGAAGTTTAACCGTCCAACCTTCGACGATCTGCAAAACAGGTCCTAAACCTTTGATAAGGTTAAGCCTTATCATCGTTGCGGGCATTTCCGCACGCGTTACAAAGCGGCTCGAATATCCGCCGCCGCGGAAATATCCGAG
>JALETB010000073.1 GCA_022781715.1 Clostridiales bacterium
TACGGAACAACCCCGCACAAAAAGAAAACCGCCAAGCCCGACGGAGTTTAAAAAATATTTCCGATATATGCAAAAAGCCCGGGTTTCGTTATCAGATAACGAAACCCGGGCTTAATAATTTACAGTTTAGTCTAACCTCAGTAAATCATTGACAATCCCCGACATAGGCGGCGTTACGATAGGCGAAAACAGCGTTATCGCAGCGGGCGCCGTCGTCACGAGAGACGTTCCCGCAAACAGTTTCGTAGCGGGGATACCCGCAAAGGTTATCCACAAAATAGACGAGGACGACCATATCGGCGTATGGGATACGTACGTCAAAAACGCCGACCCCGTTTCCGCGAGAAAGAAAAACAACCGAGCCGACTAAGCCGTCAGATTTGCGACGGCTGCTCGTCGTCGGGAAGTTCTATTCTGACTTTGCCGCTGAGTTTTACGTCGCGGCTCGACGAGCCGACTAAAATTTCAAAATCGCCGTTTTCGACAAGCCATTTGTCCAGCGAAACCGAATAATACGCAAACGACGAAAAATCGAGTTTAACGCTCACGCGTTTCTCTTCGCCCGCTTTGATCAGGTCTTTCGAGTAACCTTTGAGTTCCTTAACGGGGCGGGCAACCATAGCGATTATGTCGCGCACGTAAACCTGCGAAACTTCTTTGCCGTCAACCTTAGAAACGTTTTTAACCGTGTAAAACACGACAAAATCCGTATCACCCGTCTTTTCTATTTTTAAATCGGAATATTCGAACTTCGCGTAAGAAAGTCCGAAACCGAAAGGATAGCGAACGGCGATTCCGTAACGCTCGTAATACCTGTAACCGACGAAAACGCCTTCGCCGTAATCAACGGTGAGTCCGTCGCCGGTATAATTGCCCATATAAGTATCTTCCAGGGCGTAAGGGAAAGTTTCGGCGAGTTTGCCGCTCGGACAAACCCTGCCCGTTATTATTCTGGCAAGAGCCTCGTTTACGCCCTCGCCGGCAAAGCCCGCAAAGATTATCGCTTTTGCGTAAGGCTCGAACGCGCTTACATCGACCGCGCTGCCCGATTCTATCACAACAACGATGTTTTTATTATATTTCGATAATTCTATAATGAAATTTTCCTGTTCGGGGCGAAGTTTCAGCGTGTCGCGGTCGCACCCCTCGCTCACCTTAGCCGTTCCGTCGCCGACGACGACCACGCAGAGGTCCGCGTTATACGCCTGCGAATAAGCAAGTTTTGCCGTTACGAACACATTCTCGCAAACGCCCATGCTTCTTTCAACCTTTTCACCCGTTATGCTGCTTATCGCGTCTGCCAAATGCGGAATTTTATAAGCCGTCTGAACCGTGGACGAACCTCCCCCGCCGATTGCCGGCGCACCTGCAAACACGCCGCTTACGGCGATTTTTTTACCCGCCGCGGGAAGAATTCCGCCCTCGTTTTTCAACAGAACAATTCCCTCTTCGGCTATCTTCACGGCGTTTAAATGCCTTTGTTCTTTTGACGTTTTGCCGCTCTTTTCGCTTCTGTCCGCCTTTTCGGCAAGCGCAAGCACGCGCGAAACGCTCTCGTTTATTTGTTCGTCGGTTAAATACCCCTTTTCGTAAGCCTCTTTTAAAACGGCAAAATTTTCATCGTCATGCGGCATCCTTAAATTAAGCCCCGCGCGCACGGCTTTGTATCCGTTATGCACAGCCCACCAGTCGGACATAACCAATCCGTCGAACCCGAATTTATCGCGCAGAACGTGTGTGAGCAACTTCTTATTCTCGGACGCATATACGCCGTTAATCGGGTTATAGGCGCACATTACAGTCCACGGTTTTGCACCAAGCGCGATTTCGAACGGCTTTAAATATATCTCGTTCAACGTTCTTTCGTCAACTTCGCTCGACTGCCACGACCTGTCGCTTTCCACGTTATTGGCACAGAAATGTTTCAGGCACGCGCCCACGCCGCGACTCTGAACGCCTTCTATATACTGCCCCGCAAGCGTACCGGCAAGATACGGATCTTCGGAAAAATACTCGAAATTTCTTCCGCAAAGCGGAGTTTTTTTGATATTCACGCCGGGAGCAAGCAAAACGTCCACGTTATGATCCACGCAATCGTCCGCAATCGTGCCGCCCTGTTCGTATGCGGCGCGTTTATTCCAGCCGTTCGCAACGACCGAAAGCGACGGCATAGCCGTTGCGTCAGCGGTAATTTCCCTGCCGTTTTCGACAGAAACAACACAGCGAAGCCCGTGCGGTCCGTCCGAAACGCGCACCTCGGGAACTTTCCCGCCGCAAGTTTCGGTCGTCCAGTTATCTCTGCCGCAAAGCAAAGTCAGTTTTTCGTCTAAAGTTAAATCTTCAATCCTCATATTTTCTCCTTTATAATTTTAACAAATATAGTCGATAATCGACTTATAGCAGGGCTTTTAACGATTGATTATAAATTTGACCGAAATTAGATTTCTATGTCGACCGCCTCGCGAGCCGTTCTTATCGTCTTGCATAACGCCGAAACTTTTTTGTGTTCCGGGTGGCTCTTATAGATTTCAAGGTCTTCAAAAGACCTGAATTTTGTCACGAGAACGGCATCGAAGTCATTATTGGGGTTGATATTTTTGCCGAGTTCCATTTCGACTATCTGCGGAATTATTCCCCGCAAGCCTTCAAGCCCCGCCAAGAATTTGTCGATGTTCGCTTCTTCGCCGTCTTTAAATTTCCACATTACGACGTGTAAAATCATATTAGTTATTCTCCTTGTTTTTTTTCAAATAATAATATTTTTCTCCGTTAAGTCAACAAAATTATTTTGCATATACACGCCGATTGTGCTATATTAAAAGCGGAATCCGCAAACAACCGATGAATTCCGAAAAGGACCTTTAAACTTTATGTTGTGGTTAAATCTTGCTTTGGTCGGCGCTTTGGCGACGTCTCTCACGACTATCTTTGCAAAAATCGGCATAAAAAACATAAACTCCGACTTCGCGACCTTTTTCCGGACGGGTATCGTTATCGTCTGCGCGCTGCTGTTATGCTTTATTACGGGCAGCATATATCAGATCGGAACTCTTACGACGTCGAACTGGCTTTTTTTGCTGCTTTCGGGTTTTTGCACGGGTTGCTCCTGGCTTTTCTACTACAAAGCATTGAAACTCGGCAACATAAACAAAGTCGCGCCGATTGACAAATCGAGTTTCGTTCTGACAAGCATTCTGTTCGTCATTTTCTTTTTTAACGACTCCACCAACAACGGCGATGCGCTGACTATCTGTATGCTCGCCTTATCCGTCTCTTTGATGCTTACCGGCACGATTATGATGATCGATAAAAAGAACGACACAGACGAGACCTCGTCAAAATGGCTGATATACGCGGTTTTATCCGCCGTTTTCGCAAGCCTTGTTTCGTTCTTCTGCAAAATCGGCTTGTCGGGCATTTCTTCTGACCTCGGCACTCTTATAAGAACGATTATCGTGTTCGTTTTCGCGGGTGCGATCGTTCTTGCAAGAAAGGAATATAAGGATATTAAATCGACCTCCTGGAAGGACTGGCTTTTCCTGACGTTGTCGGGTGCGGCTACCGGCGTTGCCTGGCTTTCGGAATATTACGCGCTGAACATGAAAGGCGTTAACCCTATCGCCGTGAATTCCGTGGGCAAACTTTCGATACTTTTAACTATGGCATTTTCGTTCCTTATTCTCAAAGAGAAATTCAGCAAAAAATCGCTATGCGGGCTAGCTCTTCTCGTCGCGGGAACGGTAGTTATAATCGTATTCAGTTTATAAGCCGCTTTTACAGCGCATCACACAATAAAGATTTGGAAGAGTTATCCAATATATTTTAACAGGTTTATAGAAACCATTCCTAAATTTTAACATACGCCTACACCTCGTTTGACATTAAGGTGGGGAGCGGGTTTATTGTAAAGGTAAACCCGCCATTTTTATTGCTTTATCCATAACACCCCTTAAACATCAAAAAAATCGGAATGCTGACGATTGTTGTTTCAGCCGTTGAATTCGAAAACTTGTTCGAGCAGCGGCTGCGCGCCCGTTCTTTCGTCGATGGGCATAATCATAACGTCTTTCATATATTCGTTCCATTTGTTCACGACTTCGCTTTCCGCCTGAACTTTGCCCGCATACGCGACGCCGTATTCGCATTCGTAATACCCGAACAATTCGTTGCCGCAAATCCATATCGAATAATTGCGTATTCCCGCTTTTTTCAAAACGTCTTTCATTTCCTGCCAGATTTCGTTGTGGCGTTTTACGTATTCGTCCTTTTTGCCGTTCAAAATTTCGGCTTTCCAAGCATATTTTTCCACTTAACTATCCTCGCTTTTGGTTTTATTTTTGTAGATGTATCATAACGCACAAACACATGTCCGTCAATTCGTTTTTAGTTTTTCTGATACACCGTTATATTTTGATATAAAAATCCTAAATGCCGCGTTCACAGATGAAAACGCTTTGACAACGCGCGGACGACAAAATAAGAAAGCGTCGCTGCGGCGCCGCCGATGATAAAACCACCTATAACGTCCGAAGCATAATGCACGACAAAATAGATGCGCGTGAAGCCCATAACCACGGGAATGAGCAAAAAAAGCCACGAATACCGCTTATTTTTTTGAATGAAAAGCGAAACGCCGAACGCCGTTGCCGCCGTGGTATGCCCCGACGGAAAAGAATAACCGTTTTCGGTTAAGCCGCCCGCAGCCTTCCAGAAGGAATAAAACTCGGAGGTTGCATCCGCAAACGGGCGTTCCCGGGCGATTACGTTTTTTAATATCGCGTTGGTGAACAGAAGCCCGAAAAGGAGGGCGACCAACGCCGAAACGGCGGCTTTTCTCGTGCTTTTGAAAAACAGCATAACTACTGCGCAAATCACGAAAATCGCGCCGATATTTCCGCTTAAGGTGATCACTTTCATCACCGGCGTTAAAACCGAGCCGCAGGATGAGCGTAAACCGGCAGCAACCCGCGCCATAAACAAATCAAAAGGTAATAAAAATTCAAACATATTATTTCGTCGCAAAGTCCATTATTGCTTTTATTGTATCAGAAACGCGCTTGTTTGGCAATGATTCCGAGCGCGCCGATAAATTTTTTCGTTTTGTCCTCTCACGGAAAATATTTTTAGGGATTACGTTTGCCACCAGCGGCGGCAGCGGTTTGGGTAAAGCTGTTTGGGTAAAACGGATGAAAACTTCCGCAATATTCTCGGCAAAAACGTTACAGTGAACGAAGGCAGATTGTTAAACCGCGCCGGCGAAAAAAAATACAAACATGGGTTAAATCGCTTGGATTATAAAAGCCGACCGAGTTAAACCTGAAAACACGCAAAAGGGGCGACCGGAAATCTTTTGATTTCCGGTCGCTCCTTTTCCGATTATTTGAAAACAAGGACTTTTCTGCCAACATAGTTCCAGACGAGGACTATGCACGTCATAACAACTTTGCTTATCCACCACTTCCACGCTTCGCCGAGAAACTCGGTGGTTTTGAAAATCGTTATCTCGGGTAGCATAGTTACGCCGATGTGCATTCCCACTTCCGTTATCGCAAGCCCGATAAGCCCGATTATCGTGAAGACGACGAACGATTTTTTCGAACGCGATGCTTTTTCGTCGGTTACCTGTTTGAACACGAAGGTTATCGAGAGCAACCAGTTGACCGTAAGCCCGAAGCAGAACCCGACCGCCGTGGAAACTATAAGCGACGGAGTTTGCCCGATTAAAGACGGCGGCAGCAGCCAGTGATAAAACACATAAGCGGCGGCGTAATCGACGATTGTCGCCGTTCCGCCGACGAGCAGAAACCTGAAAATCTCCCAGAATAACTGCTTTTTTGTCTGCTTCACGCCTTCTTTCTGTATATTTTCTTCCATAATTTACCTCATTGCGCCGGAAAGCCCGGCACCGAATTACACGCTGCAGACGAGATAAAACAACGTCGTCAGCGAAATCGTAGCCGCAACGCAGAACGTGGAAACAAAAACAAGGGTGTTTCCGAATTCCGTGTTCGCGGCAAGAATACGCCTTCTCGCATAGTAAAAAATCATCGCGAAACCGAGGATTACAGGCATAACGTATCTGAAATCCATCGTGCAGGCGTAAGGCATTTTTATATAAAACATAAACTCGGATATCAAAAACGAAGCGGTCATAATCGCTATAAACGCAATATTTTTCCGTTCGGGTTCATCGGCGAGCATCTTTTTTCCGTTTTTGAAAAACAAAACTATGCAATAAACAAGCATTACGAAAAGCAGAATAAGCGACAAAAGGCCGCATGCGAACGCCGTTGCCGAGAAGCACTCCCCGCCTTTGTAAGTATTAAACTCGCCGAAAAGCGACGAACGAAGTTGAAACAACGGCAGATTGTAGTTGTTATAATGCGTCGTCACGCCGTCCTTGATCGTACAGAACGTCTGACAATAAAGCGTGCCGAAATATTCGTTCGGGTCGAACGTTATGAACAACCTTTCGAACCAGTTGTGGTGAGTTGTAGACAACGCGCCGTTAAGGTTTGAGAACACAAAACCGAGTTTCTGCCCGAACGTTTTGTAAGCGTAAACCTGAAACCAAAGACCTATGGGCGCACATATGCACAAAAACAAAACGTAGCACGCCGCCATATAACCGACTTTCTTCCATGCTCCGCTCTCGCCGTTTTTCTTTGCGGAAACGGCTTTTCCGATTTCTCGGAAAAATTCGTAAGCGAACACGCAACCTATCGGAATACATATAACCGCCGCCGAAATTTTCGCCATCATTCCTAAGCCTATGCAAAGCGCGCAGATAAGCAAATCGTAAAGCCTGCGCCCTCTTTTCCACCACCGCAAACAGTAATAAACGGAAAGCATCTGGAACATATACGTCAACGCGTCGTTATTGACCTGACCTGCAAACTCTATATGTCTCGGAAAAAAGACCACAAACGCCGAAACGGCGGCGAGCGTGTAACCTTTCAACCCCAGAAGTTTAAGCGTTTTTACGAGCGCGACCATGGTGATGACAGACCACATCACGGAGAGAATCTGAGTCGTCGAATACAGATAATATCTGTACTCCGTAAGCCCGACGTAATATCTATCCGTAACTTTAGGCATCGCAGCGATATACTTCGACGGAATTACGTCGCCCAGCCCGAAAACCTTTTGCAGTATTTCCGTAAGCCCGTTCGTCACGTGCATAAACATTGCCTGAACGAAAGCGTTGAGCGGAGGATGATAAAACTGATAATCGTTCGTTGCAGGGAGTCTGCCCGTGGAATAAATTATCCAGGCGTAAGTTTCGTGTCCGGTCGACGCCCTGTTATAGGTGTCGTACTGACGGACGGAAACAGGCGTACACAACATGTACGTAAGCCTTATGAGATAACCCGCGATGAGAATGATTTTCAAAAGCAAATCGGGCGTCATTTCTTTCGTCTTTTTGCAGTAAATACCCACAAATATAAGCACTATGAACCCGACGACGCACACACACTGAGCAACCGCGCCTTTTCTATTCCAGAATTCGTAATAAGGTTTAAGCAGGTAAAAAAACACTCCGGTTATAATCGTAAGGGCGGCGAACAAACCGATATACCTTACGACCTTGAAGAAATACTCCTTGACGTTTATTCGACCGTTATCCGGAAAATTCCCGTTTAAAATCGTTTCAGACATATTCACCTCCGCGATTTATTCCGCTTGTTTCTCTTCGTTGCCCGATTTTTCGTCGTCGGCTTTGATTTCGTGATATTCCTTTTCGGTGTTGACGCTCCAGAGTTCCGTTTTGTCGGTTATTCCGTTGATAATTTCGTCGCACGCAACCATGGACGTGACCATGGAGTGATCCATATTGTTATATCTGTGCTGACCGTTTCTGCCGACGCACCAAAGATTGGAAAATCCGTTGAGATAATCCTTGACCTTATCGAACTCCGCATAAGTTCCGAAATATGCCGGATAGGCTTTTTTGACGTGAATTATCGTGGAATCGAGAACGTTTTCCTCCGATTCGATAACGCCGATTTTGACGAGTTCCGCCACGGCGAATTTAATGAATTCGTCGTCCGGCGCCGTCCACATTTTGTCGCCTTCCGAACAGAAATATTCAAGCCCTATCCACACTTTATGCTCGCAGTCGTCGACCATATAAGGCGACCAGTTGTTGAATATCTGGATACGCCCGAGTTTTACGTCCCTGTCCTGAACGTATATCCAGCAATCGGGAACGATATCGTTGAGCGTTTTTATCTTCGTTTTGTTTTTAACCTTTAACTTATCGAGAAGAAGACCGACCGTTATGAAATCGCGGTAAGGAAGTTCGGTCGCGATACGATAAACGTCGTCGCCGCTTTTTTCCTTGCCGATAGCCTCGATAAGGTCCTTTACGGGCATCGACGAAATGTAATAATCGCCCTTGTATTCCTTATCTTCGCCGTTTTCGTCCGCGATGAGAGATTCTATCTTTCCGTCCGAAACGACTACCTTTTTAACCGTGGAATTCCTGACGATTTTGCCGCCGAGCCTTACTATTTCGTCCGCCATCTCTTCATAGAGTTGCCCCGGACCTTTTTTCGGGTAATAATACTGCTCGATAAGGCTCGTTTCAACCTTGTCCGTCTTTTTGCGGAAAGGTTTGGAAAGGGCGTTGGCGATGGCTTTTCTTATGGACAAACCTTTAACTCTCTGCGCGCCCCAGTCCGCGGAAATGTCGCGCGGGTGAACGCCCCATAGTTTCTCCGTGTAGTCCATAAAGAACATTTCGTAAAGAGGCTTACCGAATCTGTTGATATAAAAGTTTTCGAGGTTGTCCTCTTTTCTCTTATGAATGCAACTGCCTATGTAGCCGAAACCCGCCTGCATCGTGCGGAAAAAGCCCATATTTATGAACGTGCGCGCCTTTAACGAAATGGGATAATCGAAAAACTTTCTGAGGAAAATAATTCTCGAAAGCCTGTCTCTGACGAGCATTACGTCGTCGGTCATTTCGGGATCGGGTCCGCCCTCGACGAGCGGTTTTTCTCTGCCGAGAATTTTATCGTCTATCGACGGCGCGCCCTGAACGGGCAGAAACTTCGTCCACAGATTCACAACTCTGTCGTCCTTGGAGAAAAATCTGTGTCCGCCGATATCCATTCTGTTGCCGTGATAGGTCGCCGTTCTCGAAATTCCGCCCACGAAATCTTCCGCTTCGAGAATTATCGGAACGATATCGTCCGACTTCGTTAAAAGTTCATACGCGGCTGTAAGCCCCGCAGGCCCCGCACCGATGATTATTGCAGTTTTCTTTTCCATTCTGCCCTCTCCGTTAAAATATTTCAGATAACGCTTTCACGTTTACGATTTATCCGTCGATTATTTCTTTTCTTCCGTTTCCGTCGCCGCAACGTCTTCGTCAGCCTTTTCGGCCTGTTCGTCGGCAACCTTTTCTGCCTGTTCGTCGGCTGCGATGTCCGCGTCGGTTATAACGAGATCGTCCTCGACTTCTTTCTTCGCGTTTTCGTCGATATGCAACGTTTTGGAAACGCCCTTTTTAATCTTTCTCCATCTGATGATGAACCATGCGCCGACCGCCGCGATTATAGCCGTCAACGAAGTGATTATGGCGGTTGTTGCCGCCGGATCGAGATACAATAAATTTACCAACATATGTAAAACTCCTTATTTTTTATCCTTTTTTTGTTTTGCCCTCGCCGCAAGCGACGTGAGGATGTACTTTGCGCCTTTTTCGGCGGCAGTTCCGTGATTATAGATGAATCCGTCGTAAATTTCCGCAATTTTCTTCGCGTATAAATCCTCTTCGCCGAGAAGTTTTTCAACGACGGCTTTCACGTTTTTCGCCTCGCTCTTTTCGATTGCCTCGCCGAGTTCTTTTCTCAGTGACATTTCGACGGGTTCGATGCCGACTTTCTGCCAGTTCGGGTTTTCGCACTTAGGCTTGGTGTTCACGAATATCGCCGGTCGTTTTGTGGCGAAACAGAATTCCGGACCTACGCCCGACCAGTCGGTGATAAGGATATCGGACGAATAAACCGATTCGTTAGCAGAAAAGTCGGTTTCAAAAACAAGTTTATCTTTATCCGCGTCCTTGTATTTTTCTATCAGCGCGGAAAGCCTTGCGCCGTAACGCTTGACGTATTCCGGGTGCGGACGGACGATTATCTTATATCCGTCGCCGTAAAGCGATGCGATAAGATCGTCCGCGCAGGAATCAAGAAGGTTGTCCTCCTGCCACGACGGGGCGATAAGAACCTGCTTATATGGCTTGGGGGATTTTCTTCTCTCTTCGTTCGCTTTGTTGCCCATTTCTTCGAGATAGTCCGAAAGGGGGAAGCCGAACTCGACGAGAGTTTTCTCGGGAAGCCCGTAAACTTCCTCGGTTTTGCGGATTTCCTCTTTGATATGCTCGCCGGAGCAGAAGATCGTGTCGAAATTATCGAACGCGCCCTCTTTGAAACCGTAAAACGAACTCATCGTGTCGTGCGGGAAATAAACGTATTCGATATCTTTTTTGATGAACGAACGTTTGAGATAATACGTGTTGAGGTCGGGCGTAGTCATTATGAACATATCCGTTTCGACGAACATCATCAGCGTGACGAGTTTTTTCAGTCCGATATAATACGGTTTGATTCTCGGTTCGCTCTTCGTCACCTCGAAAATAATATCGTTCGGGTCGTTGGTGACGTAATGAATCGCAAGATTCGACCTTTTCAGCAATTCCGCAATAACGTCTTTGTAATACTTGTAAAAACCGCTCTTTTCAGAATAAATAACGACGTGTTTGTTGGCGATGCCTTTGAATTTTTTGTAGTCGGCTTTTTCGCGTTTTTTATTCTCGGCGTAACGCGGATCTTTTTTATCGACCGCGCCGAACGCCTTGGCGTCCGCAAGAGCCTTTCTGCTCTCTTCCAGAGCCTTGTAATCCACATACTTCTTCGGGTTTATCAGCCAGTTGAGCAAATACATTACGCCGATGGACATAAGATTGCTCGCTATCCAGTAAAGAGCCGTGCCGGCGGGAACGAAAAGCCCGAGATAAAGCGATAAAGCTATGCTTAAAGCCATTATGCCGTACTGATTGAGTTTACCCTGTTCGTGTTGCAGAACGTTGGAAATATTCTGCGTTAAACACATAACGAACGAGGACGCGCCCGCAAGAATCGGAACTATAACGTAAATTCCCCACGTTTCGGCGGGAATATAAGACAAATTGAAACCGAGAAAACCGAGTTCGAGAGAATTCGCTTTTTCGATAATTCCCGAAAGCCCCGCGATATCCCCCGCGCCGGGAAGGGCTGCGAACTGTCCCGTCTGCATCATCCCGATTATTTTAAGTTGGCAGGTGGACGATTCCGTATCCAGCCCCGCGACCGCGGCGAGAGCCTCGATCGTTTCCTTGCCGAAACCGAACAGATAATTGAACGGATGATAAATAATTTCGACAACCGCAAGCAATAAAACGACCTGCAGAATAAGCGGAATTATCGTAATAAGCGGGTGATAATGCTCTCTTTTGTAAATTTCGGACTGCCCGTCCGCAATCGCGTCGAGATTGCCGTGCATTTTGGCTTTAAGAAAATTTACTTCGGGCTGAATTTTAACCATTATAATCGAATTCTTCTGAATCCAGACCGAAAGAGGCATAAGGACGATTTTCGTCGCTAAGGTGAAAAGGATAATCGCCAGACCGTAATTACCCGTGAGCATCCAGCACCATTTCATCAGATATCCGAATGGCACGCTGATATAATAAAGTATCGTCGACATCGGCCGTTCTCCTTAACTCATCAAAAACTTGTTTAAATGTATATGTCCGATTTCTTCCCAGTTTGCTATATTGCTCGCTTTGCCGTTTATTTTGTACACGTACTCGTCGAGCGAACCGGTTGCGTAAGTGTGCCAGGTGTAAATTCTTTCGCGGCTCTGACCTTCGGAAAGCAAATTCACCGCCACGCCCGAGCCTTCAAACCCGATATTCTCCGAACGGAAAATCGTCGCCCAGATATCTTCGTGCGAGGTGGGAGCCTCGGAAACCGCAAAGCCCTCGTCTCTGCCCGCGATTTTAACGAACAACGCCGTCCTGCGCGGTTGTCCTTTTCCGTTGTTTATTACGGCAGAAATATCGCTGACAGGGCGCGAATGATCGCCGGTTATTATTATCGTGGCGTCCTTATAAAGTCCGTTTTCTTTCAACGCTTTTACAAATGAATTAACCACGCCGATATTTCTGCTTAAAATCGAAGGAATAAACGGACTGGAAGGTTGAATAACTTCGTGCATTCCGTCATAATGGATAAACGCGAATTGCTTCTCCGAATCGCCGACTGTGAAAGAGTTTTTTGCAAGAGTTTCCGCCTGATTGTTCGTTCCCAGCCATTCTTCGCTGCGGTCGGCGCCTTTTTTATCCACTATTCCGTTGACGTCCGACGTACTGCCCGTATCGAAAAGTTGTTTCAGAATAAGCGGCGCGGCGCGATAAAGCGAAAACGCGGCGAAATGAGCGGATAAAAGAAAAGAAATTCTGTTATCGCTCTCGTCCGTCGCCGTTGTAAGATTGCCGACGTATTGCGGAAGATGTTTCGCGTTCGTAAACGCGTAATATTTAACCGTATAAATATTGACGGCGTAACCGTTTTCGTTCAACTTATCGAGCGGAGTGTCGCCACCCTTATAGGCTTTATCGAGAAAGACCGCCCGCCTTTCGTTAATGTCGTATTTTTTCTGTGTAAGCATGTTCGCCACGGCGGGGAAAGTGTGTCCGTAATTGGAAACATTATCCTGATACCAGGTGAAGCCCGTAAGTTCGGAGAAAATTCCGCTGTCGGAAGCGTAAGCCTTTTCGGCGTATTCCTCGTCGAAACGGTCTATACAGAAATAATAAACGTTGTTTTTCTGAGCAAGTTCGTTAAACCCGCGCTCGGTGCTGATAATCGTTTCGCCCTTTTTGCCCGAGCCTTTGAGGATATTCGTTTCAAACTTGGAATTGCTGTTTATCACGATAAAAATCGGGCTCGTTATCTGCGACGCGAGAAGAGCGAACGAGACGATGAACGACACCGTTTTGATTACGTCGCCCTTATCGCCCTTTATATTCACCCATATTGCAAGGAAAAACGCGCCGGCATAAACGAAGATCCACACCGCGAGATCGAGAATGATTTGCCACGTTTCGGGAACTTCCCCTGCCATTTTATCGCCTGGGAGCGAATTCATTCCGAAATTGAGAAAGTTCTGCTGAATGATAAAAAGAGCGGCGGTTGCCAGGGTAAAAGCAAAAATACACCTGTACGCTTTACGCGGCAAAAAGAACATGAGCGAGCCGAACAAAAGCACGGTGAGAATCGCTCCGATGATCAGATAAAACGCGAAATTCGCAAGCGTAAAATCCAACTCGGCGTAATTGCTGCCGAAAATATCAAGCGGCGCGACCACGAACACGACGAGCGCAAGCGTCAAAGATGACAAAAGAGCCGGAACTATACGCCCCAACCTTTCCTCGGTTATAAATTTTTTCTTCTGCATATTTTCTTTGTTCACAGGATTTTCAGCCTTATAATTTTATGTTTTTTAATTCTCTTCGTGCGGCTTTGTCAAGGTCGCGCTCTTTTACGGTTTGCTTTTTATCGTAAGTATGTTTGCCTTTGCAAAGCCCTATTTCGATTTTTATCAGAGCCTGTTTAAGGTAAATTTTCAGCGGAACAAGCGTGTAGCCCTTTTCGTTGACTTTTCCGATAAGTTTCCTTATTTCGCTCTTATGCAAAAGCAACCGCCTGTCGCGCCGACTGTCCTTAACGTTAAAAGCGCCGCCGCGGTCGTAAACCGCGACGTGCATACCTTTAATAAACACTTCGGCGTTATTAACCGAACAATAGGCGTCCTTTAAACTCACGTTCCCGGATTTTATCGATTTCACTTCTCCGCCGTCCAGCGCGATGCCCGCCTCGAACGAATCCTCGATAAAATATTCGAATCTCGCCTCTCTGTTTTCGGATATTATTTTCATAACACGTTCATTTTAACACAAATCGGCTTCATTTGCAAGGAAAATCCCGTATTTTATAATATTAATATTATAAA
>JALETB010000078.1 GCA_022781715.1 Clostridiales bacterium
GATTTTGCCGAAGGTCGGCAACGCGGGGAAATCCATATTTTTCGTTGACCCGCCGAGGAGCGGACTCGGCGAAAAAACCGCGCTTATGATAACCGGATTCGCCCCGCGCGAAATTGTTTATCTTTCGTGCAATCCGCAGACGTTAAAGGAAGATATCCAAACAATAATAGAAAACGGCTACAAAATCGTATCGGCGCCTCCGTGTGATTTATTCCCTGAAACGAAGCACGTGGAAACGCTTGTCCTTTTTGCCGCAAAGCAAACAAGATAGCGGAAATATCATAGGTATTCCGCGCTCTCAAAGGTCAGGAATAACCGGAAACGATATAACCCGGACAGGCTCGCTCAGATATATTAACTTAGTATTTTAACACCTTTTCGGGCGAATGTCAATACCGATTCTCAAAATTTCACAATGTGAAAAAAAAGAAAAGGGTATTGACATTCGCCCGGACCTCGCTTATAATAAAGGTGCAAAAAGCGAAAGGCGACAGGCGGTAAAACCGCCACAGATTTCAAAGCAGCGGCGTTAAAGAAGTAAAAGAAGAGCCGACAAGGCGGGTGAACCCGAATGAAAAAAAGTCGCCGAAAAAAAGCAAGGAGCAGTCCAATGAACTAAGTTGACAAGTTTTCAGAATTTCAAACGAGGAGGTATTAACGTTATGGCATATTGGAAAATTTACTTGAAAATACCGAAATCGCTTGCGATGAAGGAGAACGCCGATGCAGAATGATTAACGGCGCACCCGTTTCGCGCGAAATTTAAAAACTAAAAACTTAATATATACGAATGAAGAGAAATAATCGTATTTGCCATGAGGCGAATACGTTGAAATACCCCTATAAAGCAGCAAAAGAAGGAGGTAACGACTTTCAAGTAGCGACATAAATTCAATAAAAACTATATAAAAACAATTGGACAAAATTCGGCCGTCGCGCGTGATAAGCGCGGCGGCTTTTTTCCTTGTTTTTTCCTGATTTTTTCCCGCGAAAATCGTGTGTAAATCAGTGTTTTTTTCTCGTAAATAATTGACAAAAATGTGTGTTTGGATATAAAATATACGTGTAAAAAAGGCAGTCGAAATTCGATTTCGACAAAGGAGAGATTATGTCGCGGATATATAAATCATCAACCGAACTCATAGGGAAAACCCCGCTTGCAGAGTTGTCGCATATAGAGGAAAAATACGGATTAAAAGCAAAAATTTATGCAAAACTCGAATACTTCAATCCCGCGGGGAGCGTGAAGGACAGAGTTGCTCTCGGAATGATAGAAAAAGCCGAAAAGGACGGAAAACTCGTCAAAAACTCGGTGATAGTCGAACCGACGTCGGGAAATACCGGAATAGGCATCGCCGCAGTCGGCGTCGCAAAAGGTTACAGAGTGGTTATAGTTATGCCGGAAACGATGTCCGTCGAACGGCGTAAACTCATCGCCGCTTACGGCGCGGAAGTCGTTTTGTCGGAAGGTTCGCTCGGAATGAAAGGCGCGATAGCCAAAGCCGAGGAGATAGCGAAAAACGAAAACGGAATCATTCTCGGTCAGTTCGTGAACCCGGCGAACCCCGAAATTCATTACAAAACAACGGGCCCGGAAATTTACGACGATACGGACGGCGATCTCGACTTTTTCGTCGCGGGCGTAGGCACGGGTGGCACGATTACCGGCGTGGGTAAATATCTCAAAGAAAAAATTCCAGGCGTTAAAATCATCGCCGTCGAACCCGAAAAATCCCCCGTCCTTTCGGCGGGCAAATCGGGCGCGCACGGCATTCAGGGCATAGGCGCAGGCTTTGTTCCGTCCATTCTCGACACGTCCGTTTACGACGAGGTTATAACCGTTGCCGACGCCGACGCTTATTCGTTCGGCAGAGATGCGGCAAGAACCGAGGGTTACCTTGTCGGGATATCGTCCGGCGCGGCTTTAAAGGCTGCCGTGGAGATTGCATCCCGCCCTGAAAACACGGGTAAAAAAATAGTCGTCCTTTTCCCGGACAGCGGCGACAGATATTTGTCAACGCCGTTGTTTGCAGCCGAAAACAATCGTTAAAAGTGCGCCTATAAGTCGTTTAAACGCATATTTTACTAACAATAAACAAAATAAAGAGAAAGAATGAAAAGACTGACCGAATCGATAAAGGCAAGATTGCCCGTTTACCTTCATTATTTAAAATCGTTACCGTCGGACGACAAAACGACGATTTCGTCCGCTTCGATAGCCGAAGGGCTGGGGTTGGGCGAAGTGCAGGTGAGAAAAGACCTTGCGCGCGTGAGCGGCGCGGGAAAACCTAAAATAGGGTATTATCTCGGCGAACTGACCGAACATATAGAAGACGCCCTCGGCATAAAACCCGAAACCACAAACGCCGTTATCGTCGGCGCGGGCAAACTCGGCAAGGCTTTGCTGCTTTACGACGGTTTTTCGGAGTTCGGGCTTAACCTTCTCGCGGCTTTCGATAAGGACGAGAGCAAAGCGGGCGAACTAGGCAATCGGAAGGCAGTTTATCCTATCGGCGAAATTGAGAATTTTTGCAGAGAAAACAACGTGAAAATCGGCGTTATAACCGTTCCCGAAGCGAGCGCGGGAGACGCATACGAAACGCTTATCGGCTGCGGCGTTACGGCGGTGTGGAATTTTTCGCCCGTCAGAATACGCGGTACGGATAAAGTCAAGGTAAAAAACGAAAATCTCGCGGCTTCGCTTGCCGTTCTCGCGGCGGATTTATAACTCGTGGTAGATTTACAATTCGCGGCGGATTTATAAATTGCGAAATATTTGCGGCGCGCGGCTTCAAAATCGGACGATGCCGGACGATAATTGATATAATTTCCGCATAATTTTCATCTGTTTATCTTTTATTTTGCCGTTATTTTTTATAATGTGGATATATAATAATGCCGCAGTAATAAAAGAGGGCGTCGGGATATGTCGGTTAAGAAACATAAAAAGAAAAGAGCATACGCGGCAAAGGCGAATCAAGGTCGGAACGTAAAGAAAACCGGAAACGCCAACAACGCAAACGGCAACGTGAAAAGAAGAATAAACGTCATCGGCAGCGTTGAGGCGACCACAGGCACGCCTAATCAGAAGAAGATCGCGCTCGTTGCGTACTTTTTCACGATGATAAGTTTTCTTATCCCGATAGTTTATCTTATATTAAAGATAATTTTCGGCGGAAAAATCGGTGAAGGATTCAACACAAGAGCCGATTACGCGCTTATGATCGCGGAATGTATTCTCGGCGTAATCGTTATTCACATTCCGAGTTTGCTTGCGCACAAGTTCAAGTTCGAAATCCCGTTTTTCCTTTATATTTGCTATATAGTTTTTCTTTATTGTTCGATCTTTCTCGGCGAAGCGCAGAGTTTCTATTATAAAATTCCGCACTGGGACACGATTCTGCACGCGATGAGTAGTTTAATGCTCGGGTTTTTCGGCTTTATGTTTATAACAATATTAAACAGGGACGAGCATACGCTGATGAGCCTCTCGCCTTTCTTCGTCAGTCTTTTCGCTTTCTGTTTTGCTGTCGCCATCGGCGCGATCTGGGAAATCTACGAATTTTCGCTCGACGGACTTATGGGCTTCAATATGCAGAAGCATACCCTGGCGGACGGAACGCCGCTCGTCGGTCACGCCGCTCTTTCCGACACGATGAAGGATATAATAATCGACGCGCTCGGCGCACTCGCCGCTTCGATAATCGGTTACGTGAGCCTGAAGAAAAACAAGAAGTGGCT
>JALETB010000080.1 GCA_022781715.1 Clostridiales bacterium
CATGTAGCCTAAATGGTTTTTGCGCATATCCATTATAACAGATATTTTGAATTCGGGCGAGTACTTTGCATTGATTTTTTTCTTCCTTCCCATAAAAATATACACCCCTTCAGTTTGTCTAACTTTTGGGGTGCATATCAAACCGACCGCAAGCCTTTTCATTATTCTTATTTCTGATATGGTTTCTCGCCGTACAACGACTGCATAACATCGTCGTACTTTTTCATTTTGTCGTATTGTTTCAATTCGATGTCGCTGTCGAAATCGAGAAGGCGTTGTTTTTCCGCTTTCGTAAGTTTCGTCGGCACTTCCACCGTTACCGTAACAAACAAACTACCCGTTCCGTAACGCGAAGCGATGCCCTTGCCGCGAATCTGGAATACTTTCCCGGATTGCGTGCCGTCCGGGATATCGAGCCAGACGGCGTCGTCGAGAGTGGGAACTTTAACCTTTCCGCCGAGCGCGGCAGTCGTGAAACTGATCGGCAAATCGACATAAAGGTCGAATTTGTTTCTCTTGAAAATCTTATGCGGCTGAACTTTGAAAACAACGATGAGATCACCCGGTTCGCCACCTGTCATCGAGGCTTCGCCGTAACCTTTTTTTGTGATGTAACTGTTCGTGTCCGCGCCTGCGGGAACGTTGAGCGTTATCGTCGTGGACTTACGCTGATAACCTTTTCCCCCGCACGTGGGGCATTTTTCTATGATTATCTTGCCGGTGCCGCCACAAGCGTCGCAAGCGCGCTGCTGAACGGTACGGAAAATGCTGTTGCCGGACACATATTGAATTGTACCCGTTCCTTTACATTTTTCGCACTGCTTATAAGACGTGCCGTTTTTCGCGCCTGTGGATCTGCAATCGGAGCAAGGTTCTTTTCTGTTGTAAGTTATGGTTTTCGTGCAGCCTTTCGCGGCGTCGAGGAAGGACAACTCAACTTCGAGATTGATATCCTCGCCGTCCGAACGCGCGGACGCTCTGCCTCCGCGATCCGAGCCGGAAAACGCGCCGAAAATATCGCCGAAAATATCACCGAAACCGCCGAAACCGCCCGCGCTCGAAGAGCCGCTTCCGAAACCGCCGAATCCGCCGAAATTACCCGAACCCATTCCGGGATGTTCGAGTTCCATATCATACTGCTGACGTTTTTGCGGGTCGGACAAAACCTCGTTGGCTTCATTTATCTCTTTAAATTTTTTAGCGCATTCTTCGTCGTTGGGATGAAGGTCGGGGTGATACTGACGGGCAAGTTTTCTATAAGCCGCTTTTATATCGTCCTGCGATGCCTTTTTATCAACGCCGAGAACTTCGTAATAATTTTTTGCCATATATTATACCTATGTACGCCTTTGCGCGGGCGGGCATTCGCCCGCCCGCGCACAAAACGTTATGCGTTATTTAAATTTTGCTTTCTCTTCCGAAAATCCGGTTGCCCGGAAATTATGCTTTCGGAAATCAGTTCTGGTGGAATTCGGTTTCGCCGTCGTCCGCGCCTGCTCCGCCGTCGGGATTTGCGCCTGCAGCCTGAGCGTTTGCCGAAGCCTGCTGATAGAGTTTCGTGAATACCGGTTCGATATCCTTGGAAAGTTTTTCGGTCGCGGCGACGATCTTGTCGTTATCGTCCGAATTAAGCGCGTCCTTAGCCTCTTTTACAGCGTTTTCGACAACCGTTTTATCTTCTGCCGAAACCTTGTCGCCACTGTCTTTCATGGTCTTTTCAACCTGGAAGATAAGGCTGTCGAGTTTATTCTTGTTTTCGACCGCTTCTTTTCTCTTCTTATCTTCGGCTTCGTACATTTCGGCTTCCTTAACGGCTTTCTGAATATCTTCTTCCGAAAGGTTCGTGGAGGAAGTGATCGTGATATCCGCAGCCTTCTGAGTTCCGAGATCTTTTGCCGTTACGTGAACGATACCGTTCGCGTCTATATCGAACGTGACTTCGATCTGAGGAATACCTCTCGGAGCGGGAGCGATTCCGCCGAGGTTGAACTGACCGAGCGTTTTGTTGTCCTTTGCGAATTGTCTTTCGCCCTGAAGAACGTGAATGGTAACTTCGGACTGGTTATCCGCCGCCGTGGAGAATACCTGCGATTTCTTAACGGGAATCGTGGTGTTCTTTTCGATGAGTTTGGTGAACACGCCGCCGAGGGTTTCGATACCGAGCGACAACGGAGTTACGTCGAGAAGAAGAACGTCCTTAACTTCGCCCGTTAAAACGCCGCCCTGAATCGCCGCGCCGATAGCAACGCATTCGTCGGGGTTGATACCCTTGAACGGCTCTTTGCCCGTTTCGCATTTAACGGCTTCCACAACCGCAGGAATACGAGTCGAGCCGCCGACGAGAATAACTTTTTCGATATCCTTATAGGTAAGACCCGCGTCCTTCATAGCCTGACGCATGGGAGCCTTCGTCGATTCTACGAGATCGCCAGTCATGGTGTCGAACTTATCTTTGGTAAGCGTTACGTCAAGGTGCTTAGGACCGTTGGCGTCCGCAGTGATGAACGGAAGGTTGATGTTGGTGGAACTCATGCTGGAAAGTTCGATTTTAGCCTTTTCGGCGGCTTCCTTGATTCTCTGCATAGCCATCTTATCTTTCGAGAGGTCGATGCCTTCTTTCGCTTTGAAATCGTCGACGACGTAATCCATAATTCTCTTATCGAAATCGTCGCCGCCGAGCATGCAGTTACCGTTGGTGGCAAGAACTTCGAACACTCCGTCGCCGATATCGAGGATGGATACATCGAACGTGCCGCCGCCGAGGTCGTAAATCATGACCTTGTGCGAAGTTTTATCTTTATCGAGTCCGTAAGCAAGCGCGGCTGCCGTGGGTTCGTTGATAATACGAAGTACGTTCAAGCCCGCGATTTTGCCTGCGTCTTTGGTCGCCTGTCTCTGGCTGTCGGTGAAGTATGCGGGGCATGTGATGACGGCGTCCTTAACGGGTTCGCCGAGATAAGCCTCCGCGTCCTTTTTAAGTTTCGCAAGAATCATTGCGGAGATTTCCTGCGGGGAATACTGTTTTCCATCGATAGTGACCTTATAGTCGCTGCCCATATGTCTTTTAATGGAAATAACCGTCCTGTCGCTGTTGGCAACCGCCTGACGTTTCGCGATCTGACCGACGAGTCTTTCGCCGTCTTTCTGGAAACCTACCACCGAGGGGGTTGTTCTCGAACCCTCTGCGTTTGCTATAACGACCGGCTCGCCGCCTTCCATAACGGCTACGCACGAATTTGTTGTTCCTAAATCTATACCGATAACTTTACTCATAATATATATCTCCTTTTTTCGTAATTTATTCTTTAATTACGGATACCTGAGCGTATCTCATAATTTTTTCGCCGAGTTTGTATCCTCTGCCGTAAACCTGTTTGATCGTTTCGGGTTCGTCGCTTTCGCTCTCCTTCGGAACGGTCATAACGGCGTTTGCGACGTTAGGATCGAACTTGCTGCCCGCTTCCGGAGAAAACTCGACTACGCCGAGTGCCGAAAGGGTTTCGTGATACTTCTTAAGAAGTTTCTCGATGCCGTCCTTCGTGTTGTCGTCGAGCGGCATTTTAAGAGCCCAGTCGAGGCTGTCGCCTATCGGCAGAATTTTTTCCACCGCCGCGATTCTTCCGTCATCGAACGCCGCGCGCACCTCTTCGTGCTTATGCTTGCGGACGTTTTCGCAATCGGCTCTCGCTCTTAAATAATCGTTTTTCGCTTCTTCGTTGTCCTTTTTTAACTTCTCTATCTCCTCGCGGAGTTTCGAAACTTCCGAGTTCGCTTTGCGCAAATTTTCTTTTGCTTCGGTTTCGGTCATTTTATCGACCTCGTCCGCCTCCGCGGTTATCTCCTCTTCTTCGAGAGGTTCCGCCGCTTTGCGTTCGGCATTCTCGTCGTTTCCGACGTAATGTTTTTTTTCGTGATGCGACATTTTTTTGCCTGCCCTCCTACCTGTTTGTAAGTATGCTCTCAAGAATCTTGCCGACGTTTTCGAGAACGGCTACGACTTTCTGATAATCCATTCTGATAGGACCGATAACGCCGTAAGTTCCGAGTTTGTTTCCGTTCGCGGAATACGTCGCCGTGACGAGCGAACACTCTTTCGGAATTTCGTCGTATCCGTCCGCGCCGATTTTCACGTTGATTTTTATATCGTGATTGTCGCCGCTGAGAAGCGTCATAACCTTATCTTTACTCGTTACCACCGAAAGGAAATCTTTGATTTTTCCTATATCGGCGTATTCGGGATGGTCGAGAATTTTATCCTCGCCGGCGGTTACGACGTCGTCGCCGGTCGTCTGAACGTAAGTTTTCAGAGCCTCGATGACGTTGACGAAAATGTTTTTGTAGCCCATGAAACTATCTTCCATTTCCGGCTTCATTTCGCAAATCTCGCCGAACGTTTTGTTCCTGCACATGTTGTCGAGAATCTTTTCGGCGTCCTTCAACTGCTCTTCCGTCATACTTTCCGGCACGGCGATAAAATTGTCTTTTAAAAGACGCATTTCGGTTACGATGATAACCAGCGCGCTGTCCGGTTTGTAACGGAAAAACTTGATACTGACGATTTTTTCCGAAAGGTCGTGGCTCTGAATTCCGACCGACGTGTAAGAAGTAAGTTCGCTTATCACTTTCGTGGTGTTTTTGATTACTTCTTCCAGATTGTCGGCTTTATCGAGGAAAATCTTCTTTATATAATCGAGTTCCTTCGCGCTGAGTTTGTCCTTTACCATAAGGTCGCTTACGTAAAGTTTATACGCTTCCGCGGAAGGTACTCTGCCCGACGACGCGTGAAGTTGCGTGAGATAACCGAGTTCTTCCAGGGCGGAAAGTTCGTTTCTCACCGTCGCCGAACTTATATCTTTCAGATGGCGTTCCGTAAGGCTTTTGGACGATACCGGAACGGCGGTCTCGATATAATCGTCGACCACATACTGAAGTATTTTTTTCTTCCTGTCCGACAGTTCCATTTTCTTGGCACTCCTTACGTTTGAATGTTAGCACTCTTTGCCCTCAACTGCTAATCTGCCCACATTATATATCCGCTCGTTTGCTTTGTCAAGTATTTTGAGCAACTTTTTTCAAAATATTTTTTTCGGACTGATTATTGCAGATAAAACCGCCTTATTTCATATGGATTTCATTCGTCATCACTAACTATTTTTGCGGTGATAAACCGGTCAAAAAAATAAAAACAACCGGGAAAATCCGATTGTTTTATCAGTTGATTTATTCGGTTTTTGCGGCTGCCGTTCCGATTTGCAAGTCCGTTTGCAAGCCTGTTTTCATATCGGCTCGCGCGTCGGCGGGAGATAAATTTTCTGCGACCGCCGGTTCTACCGGGAGTGCGTTCGTTTCGGTTATCGCCACGGTTTTAAGTTCTCTCACTTTTTTATCCGTGAGTTTCGGAATGAGCCACTTCTTGTTTTTCTTCAGGCTCACGTAACCGATTATCGAAGCGGCGAGTGCGCCGAGCGCGTCGATTATTATATCCTTCATCGTGTCGGAAAGAGCGGCGTGACCGACGAGCGGCGTTCCGTCCGCCAGGGTATGC
>JALETB010000099.1 GCA_022781715.1 Clostridiales bacterium
TTGGGTTAAAATTATCGTTCGGCGAAATAAAATCGCAAAACCAAAACCGTCACAGGATATCGGATAAAGGACGAATTTAGTAACGTTATCAGTAAAAATCAAATAAAAAACAGTCGGAAAGAGCGCAAAAAAACTAAAAAAAACTGCCGAAAAAATCAAAAAAATTCGCTAAAACAATTGAAATAATTCGCGCAATATGTTATTATAAATATAATAGAAGAAAGTATAGACCGATTGCGGATGCGGGCGACAGGCGGAGAGCAACGCCGCGCGGGCGCGATCGCAAAAAAGGGAGAACGTCTATGGAAAACAGGTTCGGTAAAAAGAGAATATCGTTCGCCGTCCTCGCTTTGCTTATCGCGCTGTTCACGGCGCTGTTTGCAACGTCTTGCGGGAATAGCGGCAACGATTCCGGTTCATTGCCGGGCGGCGGCGAATCGGCGACTCCGATCGACAAAAGCGCGATTGTAACAGACGCGCATCTTCCCGTTTATGAGACGTACGCGACATATCCCGATCTGAATCTCGGATCGCTCAGGAAACGCCGCGACGAACTTATGACCGGGATAACCGGCAGCAGTACGGAAAAGGGGTATAAAAGCCTTTTTGCCGACGCGTCGAAAGACAAGAACGTTTTAGACGAGTCGATTGTTGTTTACGACCCCGACCCGGAGAACGCAAAATTCGACGAACTCGTCAGAAAAGTCAACATTTACATAGGCGAGGAAAAATCCGGCGCGGTGACGGAAGACGATATGCTTGCCGCCGCAAAACTTCTGTATGAGGATCACGATCTCAACGGCTTGTACGGAGTTTATCAGACGGCTTACAAGTTCTATTCGAATTTCGTTTATAAGCGCAAAAGCGACTCGATCAGGAGCAACGGCGGATACTTGTCCGAAGATCCGGACGAACTGGCGGGATATAAAATAAAAGAAATAATCGAGAGTGCGAAACAGGTTCTCAAGAGAAAGTTGAAAATTTCCGGCGAGAACGGAGACGATCATTACGATTGTACGATAGACTGCAACGCGACTTACGCCGAAGAATACGTCGAAGCGTTCGAAAAGGACGTTTTGCCCGGAATGGTGAAGGACAGCGCGCTTGCGAAGATAAAAGTTGCGGACGCTCAGAAAACGCTTGATTTTTATTATAATCTTCTGTACAAATCCGGTAAGTATGAGGACGAAACGGTTAATGCTTCGGGGCTTACCGCTCAGCAGATAGTTTACGGAATCGACGACGCGAAGAAAGCCGCCGAGGCTGCGGAAACCGAGTATAAGATTCAGAGAGTTCTTATGCTGGCAGATTTCAAAATCAACGCGACCAGCGCGAGCAACCTCGATTTCATACTTTCCCAGAGAACTAAAAAATACATAGAGAACGCCACCGTCACGAAAGGGCTTAAGACCTATATGGAAGCCGCAAACGAAATCGTTAACGGTTTCGGAAAAACCGCGGGCATCACAAGCGCGGATACCGAAGAAGATCGCGAAGCCAAGACGGAAGCGAAGATAGCCGAACTCGAATCGATAGAAGAGTATATCAGCCATTTCGAAGCCCTCGGCGAATACAAACTCGAACTGTCCGACGGAACGAAGACGATAGACCTTAAAACCGTATCTTTCAAAGACGAGGCGAGCGAAGAAAACGACGCCTATAAGGGAACGGACTGGAATATCGTGAGAAGCATTCTCAACAAATACTCCGGTCTTACCAAATCCGCCGTCGACGCCATAAGAATTTCAAACGCCGACAAATACGGAGTTTCCGCGGATGCGACGGTAAGTTATAACGTGGATATCGCGAACAGGCTCGCCGACGCGTTGCCGAACAGATATGCGGCGGAAAAACCGAAATATAACGGCGTAGAGATAGCGAACGGCTTTGCAAACAGTTACAGAAAAGACGGTGCGCTCCGAGTCGACGACAAATCTACGAAATCCGTTTCCTGGTTCAAAAACGTAGCCTCCCTTACGTATAAGCCTGCCGAAAACGAAAAGATTTTCGCCATCGGCGCGCTCAACGATCTTTTCCCGCCGGACAATGCGATTACCGGAATTCTGAACAAGATATTCCCGCAGGAAAAGATTCCGACGATAACGGTAACCGCCGTCGATAAAGACGGAAACGAAATCAAGTGTTTCGACGCGAACGCGAAACTCAAAGTCGTGTTCGGAGGTACCCCGGCAACGGAAAGAAACGTCAACATAATTCTCAACGACGAAAAGAAACTCGAAACGGCGATCGCGGGGCTCAGCGATCAGGAAAAAGATTATCTGAAAGACGCGCGCAGCCTTAAATACTATATTTCTTTCTCGGTGCTTACGCCTGCGGAAACCGCGGAAGTGGGCAAAACCGCCAACGACGCGAGTTACCTTGCGATGGACGAGAAAGAACTCGAGAAAATCAAGTCCGTCAACGAGGGGATGAGATTCAAAGTCGAACTGACGTTCGATAAGGAAAAAGTGCAGAACGCGAGCGAGTTTGTCGCCGTCGGATACGTCCATTCGAGATTCAAGTTCGTTTGCGATAATAAACAGCAAATAAAAGACGGAGATGAGGATATAAAAATGACATTCTTCTTAGAAAACGTAACCACCGCGATGTCGGTAGGTATCTTAAGTCAGGATTCTTTCAAGAACATAGCGTTATTCGTGGCGATAGGCGTTATCGTGCTTATCATCGCGGTAATCGTTATCTGCGCTATCGTCGCTCACGGCAGACGCAAAAAATACAAAGTCAGATACAACGCTATGGGCGGCAAATTCTCCGGCGGACAGAGAATCAAGAATTGCAAAAATTATAATTATCCCGATAATCCTGTGAGAAAAGGTCACCAGTTCATGGGCTGGTATGCCAACAGAAAATGCACCAAGAGATTCGACGCAAACAAAAATAAGGGCAAATGCGCGATGGCATATGCCAAGTGGATGCCCCAGGAAAAATTCAACAAACTGAGCGAGGCTCAGGACGCCATAACCAAGAGAGTAAATGCCAGCGGCGAATATCGCGGCAAGGCTTACGGAACTGCCGGAACGGGTATTCACCGCGCCGCGATCGGATATGAAGAAGATCCGAGAATAACCAAACTCGAAATCGAAAAACTCAGTTACGAAGCGAAGAAAGCGGAAGAAGAGAGAAAAGCCGAAGAAGTAAGACTTCAGACGATAAGAGAAATCGAAGCGGCTAAAGATAACGACGCCGCAAAGGCGAACGCCGAAAAAGAAGCCGAACAGGCAAAACTCGCTCTTCAACAGGCTCTTGCCGAAAGAGAAGCGCTTATCGCTCTCGCTAAGGCGGAAGAGAGAAACAAAGTTCTCGAAGAACTCGCCGGCGGCGCAACTATCGAAGGCGGAGTAACGGAAGAGAAAGTCAACGAAATCGTCGATAAGAAACTTAAAGAATACGACGAACAAAGGGCTAAAGAAATAGCCGACGAGCAGGCAAGGCTCAGCGCCGAACTCGCCGCCAAGATGGCAGCCGAACAGGCAAGAGCACTCCTTGCAGCCGAAAAACCGCAGGAAGAAGCGTTCGACGCGGGCAAAGCGTTCGACGAACTCAAAGCGGAAATGCTCGGTTATAAACCTGCCGACGAACTCGATTTCGGGCTTACCGAGAAAGACGTTGCAGCCGTAATCAAAGTGGAAAACGGCGCGGTTGTTCTGGAAGCGGATATCGACAAGGCGGAATGCGAAGCGAAGGGCTTTAAGGTTGCGGACGGCGAAAAACTTCCCGTGAAGATGCTCGTGGAAAAAGAAGAGGACGTTGCCGAAGCCAAAGAACTCATCGAAGAAGTTCTTTACGGAAAGGGCTATATGAAAGCCGAAAAGGTTGCGGCTACCGAAAGCGGCGCGGCGGAGAGAAGCGAAGGCTACGAACTCGACCTTGCGAAAGGCAAACTTGCCACAACGCCCGAGGAATTCCTTAAACTTATAAGAGTAAACGCTAAGTCGTACGTTCTCACCGACGGAGAAGCGACCGATAAACTTCTTATGAAGGCGTTCATCGCCAACGGAAAGGTTTATATGTACCTCAACGTTACCGGCGAAGGCTTCAACGCTGCGGACGACGCGCTCAAAGCCGAGGGCTTGGGTTCGTTCATGGTCGTTAAGACTGCCGAGGACTGCAGGAAAGCGCTTGCCGCGATTTCGCTTATGATGCGCGAAAACGGACTTGTCCGTTATCCTTCGGCGACGAGTATTTCGGAAGAGTCGAACGACAAGGGCTTCACTTACACGCTTAAAGCGTAAAAAGGTAAAATCGTAAAAAGCATTGGTCTTGCCTTCTCCTTGTCGGGGAAGGCAAGAATATTCTAAAAGCAAGCGTTCGTCGGCAAGCGAAGAACTGCGTGCGGAAATCCGTCCGCTCGGACGGGAATATTCATTATAAAATAATTGCCGATATAATTGCGCTTTTATGCGAACACGGATAAAAGCCGAAGGAGATAAACAATGAGCGAAAAGGTAATTCTTACTGAAGAAGGATATAAGCAACTCGAAAAAAGGCTCGAGGAATTAAAATTCGTCAAGCGTCCCGAAATAACCGAAAGAATCAAGGTAGCGAGAGATTTCGGCGACCTTTCCGAAAACGCGGAATACGACGCCGCGAAAAACGAGCAGGCGAGAATCGAGGGAGAAATCGTCGAAATCGAAGCGAAACTTAAAATCGCCGAAATCATCAAGACCGACGGCGGTCACGGCGTGGTCAACGTCGGCAGCAAGGTGAGAATTCTCGACGACTTGAACGAAGAAACCGAATACGAAATAGTCGGTACGACCGAGGCAGATATCTCCGTCGGGAGAATTTCCAACGAGTCTCCTCTCGGAAAAGCTCTGATCGGCGCAAAACTCGGCGAAACGGTAACCGTTAAGGCGCCCAAGTGTTCTTATCAGGTTAAAATTCTGGGTATCGACGGCTGAAAATCGAAGAGATGGACGTTAAAATAACAAAGGGAAGATTAACAAACCTTATCGCATACGATCTGGTGAAGATAATCATTGCGATAATTGCGGCAGTGATGGTATGGGTGCTGCTTTTCACGACGTGCGCCACTCGCGCCACGGTCGGCGAGCAGTTCGATTTAATCGTTTTCGACGGAGTATATTATAAGGATAATTACGCCGAGGACGTCATCGCTAAGTTGAAAAAGGAAAAGAGCCTTTCATACGACGTTCTCACTGCAAACGTTTCAAAAGTGACGGGAGCGGGTAATTACTCAGCGATTTATATGCTTTCTCTCAAAGCCGCGACAAAAGAGGGCGACGTTTTCGTTTTCAACGGCAAAACCGAACAGGCGGTAGGCGATGACGGAAAAGTTTTGACCGACGATAACGGCGCGCCCGTTTTCAAGTTGAACGACAACGCGCAGTCGATCGTAAACGCAAGTTATCTCGTCTCGTTCACCGAGTATCTCGAAGCCGCGAGACAGTATCTGGACAAGTTTGTCGTGGAAGGAACGGTTGACGAAACCGCCGTAAGAAACTATTTTCTCGATTACAGAATCAAATCCGCCGGCAACTACAGAAAGACGTACAGAACGCAGGAACAGAAAGAGATGGGCGTAAAACTCGAAATCGAAAGAATAAACACCCTTCTCGAAAACTATACGCTGGTCAGCGGCGCGATAGAAAAAGCGAAAGCCGACGACGTGGATATTTTGTGGTATGCCGATTTCAATCCCGGCAAAACGTATGAGAAAAAGGACGTGCCTTACGGTATCGATTTGCAGAAACTTAACGTGGCGAGCGCGGCAAACGGCGGCGAAAAACTTTTCGATTACTGGTATTATTGGGAAAACGCTGAAAACGAGAACGGCAGTTCAGACCCCGTTAAGAAAAGCGACGGCTTGGTGATGGCGGTGTTTAATTACGGCTCGGATCAGTTCGACCTTCAGTTTGAAAGTCTTGCCGTTATTGCCGACGCGATAAAAACGTTCAGCAATTACGCCGGGTGATAACATGTCGGGTGATAAGGAATGCAATGCCTATGCAAAAATCAAACAATATGCGCGGCGCGTTTATAACTCTCGAAGGCGGTGACGGCTCGGGAAAATCTACGCAGTTGAAACTTTTAACCGAATATCTTCAAAGTAACGGCTACGATTGCGTTTTCACGAGAGAACCGGGCGGAACGGCGATATCGGAAAAAATCCGCGAAATAATTCTCGACGGAAACAACGTCGAAGAAGCGAACGAGACCGAGGCTTTGCTTTACGCCGCGGCGCGCGCCCAACTCGTCAAAGAGTTGATAATTCCTTCGATAAAACAAGGAAAAATCGTCGTTTGCGACAGATATATAGATTCCTCCGTCGCCTATCAGGGCTACGCGAGGGGCTTAGGCAAAAAATTTATCGACGAAATCAATTCCTTTCCGCTCAAAAACTGCATGCCGGACGTGACGCTGTTTTTCGATATAACGCCGGAACACGCTTTTAAAAGAAAAGGCGGCGCGGATAAAAACGACAGAATCGAGCAGAGCGGCGCAAAGTTCCACGAAAAGGTTTACGAAGGCTATAAAAAACAGGCGAGCGTTTTCCCTGAAAGAATCGCGGAAATAAACGCCGAGCAGAGCGTGGAAGAAGTTTTCGCCGACGTTCTGAAAGTTCTGAAGGAAAGAAATATCATAAAGTGAGAAAACGTTCAAAGTGAAGAGTATAGCGGAAAAGGTTATAAGAAAAACTAACGCTTATAAGATAATTTACGGCGAGAAAAAACGGGGCGAACTCAGTCACGCTTACCTCATCGTCTGTCCGGACGGCGTTATGTTGAAAACGTATATGAAACTTTTCGCCTCGCTCATAATGTGCGAAAACGACGGCGCGTGCGGCGAATGTCGCCCGTGCAGGCTGATAAATAAGGAAGCCTATGCCGATTGCGATTTTTACCCGAAAGACGGCGACAAAATCAAAACGGCGGATATTGACGATCTCGTTTCCAAAACGATAATCCGCCCCATCGAAAGCGACCTGAGAATGTTCGTGCTTGTCGGCGCGGAAAATATGACGGCGGAAGCGCAGAACAAAATTTTAAAAACGCTCGAAGAGCCGCCCCGCAACGTCTGTATTCTTATAGGCGCAACGTCGGATAACGCTCTTCTTCCCACGGTCAAATCCAGGGTGAAAAGGCTGGATATTCCGCCTTTTTCGGACGGAGAAATCAGACGCGCGCTCGGCGAGGAATATCCCGACAAGGTGAAACTCGAATCGGCGATCGCACTCGGCGGCGGAAAAATCGGCTCGGTCATAAGATCGTATACGGACGGAAACGCCGAAAAAATGCAGGAATTTTGCAGAGAAGTGTTGTTTTCGATGCGCTCTTCCAAGGACGTCGCGAAGTATTCTTCAAAAATAAATAAAGACAATATCAAAGATTTTATTTCGATTTTAAAAAACGAAGTGGTAAATCTTCTTGTAAAGGATAATCGAAAAGCCAGGGATAACGGGTACGTAACGGGTGCGCTGATCGCCATTTCGGATATGCTTTCCGAAAAAGAGCGTGCATTGTATTACAACGCCAATGCCGTTATGGTTGCGGACAGCGTTTTATTGGCGATATTAGGAGAAAAATACAGATGGCAGAAGTTGTAGGCATAAAATTCAAACATTCCGGCAAGGTTTATTTTTTCGACCCTTGTAAGATGAAATTATCCAAGGGCGACGGAGTGATTGTCGAAACGGCGAGAGGCGTCGAGTACGGCAAGGTTGTTTGCGAACCGAAGGACGTTTCGGAAGAAAAAATCGTTCAACCGCTTAAGCCGATAATCAGGCGCGCCACTGCGGACGACGAAGCCAAGGTGAAGAAAAACGAGGACAAAGTTCCCGAAGCGATAAAGATCGCCAACGAAAAAATAGCCCAGAGAGGCTTGAAAATGAAACTTATCGGCGCGGAATTCGCGTTCGAAGGTGGAAAAGTCGTGTTTTATTTCACGGCTGCCGGTCGAATCGATTTCAGAGAACTCGTCAAGGATCTTGCTTCCGCGTTTCATATAAGGATAGAACTTCGTCAGGTGGGCATAAGGGACGAAACGAGAATTCTCGGCGGAATCGCGCCGTGCGGAAGAGTTTGCTGCTGTGCGAGTTGCATGCCCGATTTCAGAAAAGTGACGATAAAAATGGCAAAAACGCAGGGCTTATCGCTTAACCCCGCAAAAATCAGCGGGCTTTGCGGCAGGCTTATGTGTTGCCTTGAATACGAAAACGAGCATTATAGCGAAACGTTCAAAAAGATGCCGAAGGTTGGGAGCGAAGTCACCACGCCCGAAGGAAAGGCGACCGTCGTTTCCAACAATATGCTCAAAATGATCGTCAAGGTTAAAACCTCGAATTCGGACGGAAGTTTTGCCTATAAGGATTTTCCGCTTGCGGATATAAAGTTCAAAAAGGTAAACAAACCCGACGACGACCAACCCTCGCAGGAAGAACTCAAAGAAATTAAGGATTTACTCGATTAATCTGATTTTTTATTGAAAAATTATATACAAAATTCTTTAATCGTGATATAATAAAGGCGTTGAAATTTTTTCAAACGCATTATAATAAAAAAAACGGAGGTAAAAAACTATGGCTTACAAAATTACCGATGCTTGCATTATGTGCGGAGCATGCGCTGAAAATTGTCCCGTCGCCGCTATTTCGGCGGGTGATTCTCAGTACGTTATCGACGCAGACACTTGCATAGGCTGCGGCGCTTGTGCGGATACTTGTCCCGTCGGTGCGCCCGTAGAAGAGTAAAAACAAAACAAAACGGAGAAGCGGCTGTCGCATTTTTACTTTGCGACAGCCGTTTTCGTAAAAAGGCATAGCCGATGAGGAGCGCAATGCTTAACGAAAACGAAACGCTCGAAGATCTTCTGATCGACGGGCTTAAAATAATACAAAATAAAACGCTTTACAGATTTTCGAGCGATTCGGTGTTGCTCTCGAAGTTCGCTTCTTTTAAAAACGGCGATACGGTCGCGGATTTCTGTTCCGGCTCGGGGATAGTCGGCATACACTTTTACGCGTTGCACAGGGGCGTGAAAAAAGTATATGAGTTTGAACTGCAGAAATGTCTGCACGAACTCGCCGAAAAAACCGTCGAATATAACGGAATAAACGATAAAATAGAGTGTGTGAATATGCCGCTTCAGGATATTCCCAAGGAATATAACTCGTTTTTTTCGCTTATTTTGTGCAATCCGCCCTATAAAAAGGTGAACGGCGGCGAACATAACCCGAGCGACCATATAGCCGTATGTCGGCACGAGATTGCGATCACGCTCGACGAAATCGTGGAAATCGCCGCGAAAAAACTCAGGCACGGCGGCAGATTCTGCATTTGCCAGAGGATAGAACGCCTTGCAGACGTCATCTGCGCGATGCGCATAAACGGCATCGAACCGGTGAGACTGCAATTTGTCACGAGCGGGCAGTCGGAAAAACCTTATTTATTCCTTGCGGAAGGGAAAAAGGGCGTGAAACCGCAACTTAAAGTGGAAGAAAATCTTAAAAACTGAGGGATAGTATGTTATATTTCGTTTCAACGCCCGTGGGGAATCTCAAAGATATTTCGCTCAGGGCGCTCGAAGTTTTAAAATCTGTGGACGTAATCGCTTGCGAGGATACGCGCACGTCGCTGAAACTTCTCAATCATTACGAAATAAAAAAGCCGCTCGTCGCTTATCATAAGTTCAACGAAACGGTTGCTGCGGAAAAAATCATCCGCGACCTTAAAAGCGGCAAAAATATCGCGCTGATAACCGACGCGGGAACGCCCGTCGTTTCCGATCCGGGCAACGTTCTCACGAAAATGCTTAGCGAAGAAGGCATCGAATACACCATTATTCCGGGAGCGACGGCGTTCGTCCCTGCGCTTATTCTTTCCGGTCTCGACGCGCAAAGGTTCGCTTTTATAGGCTTTTTGCCGGGCAAAAAAAAGGACAGAGAAGAGTTGCTCGCGCGCTATAAAAATCTCGATATGACCTTGATTTTTTATTCCGCCCCGCATGACCTTTTAGGTGACCTCGAGTCGTTTTACGAAGCGTTCGGCGCGAGAAAAGCCGCCGTCTGCAAGGAAATAACCAAACTTCACGAGGGCGTGGAAAGGATAACTTTGGGCAAAACGCTCGCCGAACAGGAGCCGAAGGGCGAATACGTCGTCGTCGTTGAGGGCGGCGAAGCGAAGGAGAGCGAACTTCTTTTTCTTTCCGTCGAAGAGCATATAAAACATTATATGAAGAGCGGAATGGACAAAAAAGAAGCGATAAAAGCCGTCGCAAAGGACAGAAAAATATCGAAATCGGAGGTTTATAAGCATTCCGTCGATATTGCGAATAATTAGTAAGAAAAATGCGTCGCCTGGGCTTGTAATTTATTATTTTTTATGATATAATGAAATAAATTAATAATATCGGGGTATGATATGAAAAAAGTATTTTCGATTTTATTTTGCATTGCAATAATGCTTACGGGGCTTTGCTCGTGTTTGTCGGGCGGTATGGCGGTCACGGAAGACAAGTATTTCACTTTTACCGAATACGAAGACGGTTATGCGATTGCCGCCGCGGTTACGGATGATTATCCGAAGAACATCAAACTTCCTGCCGAGCATAACGGTAAAAAAGTCATCGCAGTGGCGAGCGAGGGCTTTAAAAAATGTTACGCTCTCGAAAAGGTGGTTATTCCCGCCGGTTATAAACTCATCGGCGACGGAGCGTTCGAAGGGCTTGCGAAACTTCACAACGTAAGCATTTCCGACATAGACGACGAGGGTAGCCTTACCGTAGGCCACAGAGCGTTTGCCGATTGCACCGCGCTCACCGAGGTTTCGTTCGGCAAAGCGGTTAAAAATATCGGGGCTTATTCGTTCAAGAACACGAGAATTCTTCGCGTTGAATTCTCCGCGATCGAAACTCTCGGAGATTACGCGTTCAAAGATTGCGTTTCGCTCACTTACGTTTACATTCCAGAAACCTTAACGGCAAGCGGGGTGGCGAAAGACGCGCCGTTTTACGGTTGCAAGGGCGACGTTGATTTCGTTATTCATGAACATGCAAAACTCAACGACGTAACGGTTGCGGTTCTCACCGGAAGCAACAACTAACTTGAACAGAAAATAAAATTATGCCGCGTTTTCGCGGCATTTTTTCAACGCGTAATGCGAATATTGCGCGACAGAAACACACGAGGTGAATTTATGGATTACGATTTTTTTGCTTACTTATCGAGAATGAAATACATCAAGCGCTGGTCGCTTATGCACTCCACGACCGAAGAAAACATTATGGAGCATAGTTTGCAGGTTGCCGAAATCTCGCATGCGATCGCGCTCATAAAAAACAAGATTTTCGGCGGGGCGGTGGACGAATATAAGGTTATGTGCCTTGCCGTTTATCACGAGGCGAGCGAGGTTATCACGGGCGATCTGCCAACGCCCATCAAATATTTCAACTCTCAGATAAACACGGCGTATAAGGATCTGGAAAACCTTGCGTCGGAAAAACTCATCGGAAAACTTCCCGAGGAATTAAAGCCGTATTATAGGGAATTCATCCTTGCGGATAAGGACTGCGAGGAGTATAAAATAATGAAAGCCGCCGACAGAATCGCCGCTTATATCAAATGCGTTGAAGAAGTGAAGAGCGGAAATAAGGAATTTTTAAAGGCAAGGGACAGCATAGGCAAAGATATCCGCGCCATAAACGACAAAGCCGTTAAGTATTTCGTTTCGAAAATTCTGCCGAGTTTTGAAAAGACTCTGGACGAACTCGAACTTTAAACCGCATCGTCCGGCGGGTTTCAGATTTGACGAATGGAATCCCTAGACATAACTTTGCCCTCGCTATTATGCGTGCTTTTTTCATGCGCGCGCATAATAGCAAGGGCTTTTATATATCGGATATATAAAAGGGCGGGAACGAATTTTTTATTCGTCCCCGCCCGATTTAACTATAACTTATCGAACAAATTAGTTAGTTGTTTTGTTTCTGTCTTATCGGCTTATTCGCCTTTTTCGTTATTGTCGCCTTTTTCTTCTGAGCCGTCGCCGTAATCGTAAGCCTCGTCGGTTGCGTCGGGTGCCTCAACGTTGTTCTTGTTCAGGTTATTTCCGCTGCCGGCATATCTCTTCGATTTGTCGTATCCTTTGGTGTAATAACTTTCTTTTCTGGACTTTTTGCTCTTCTTGTTCTTGGTCGATATACGAATGATAACCGCAACGAGAGCCGCGATAAGAACGAGCGCGATGATTATCGAAATAATCTGGAGCCATGCGTAACTTGCCGTCGAAGTCGAACCGGACGAAGTGCTGTTGCTCGTCGATTCGCTTGAAGATTCGTCGGCGTCGCTTTCGATAACGTAGGTTGTGCAATCGATCGTGTCGTAACGATAGAGCATAACGACTTTGGTCTTTTCGTCGCTGCCGTCGTTTTTAAGATATCCGTAAGCGACAACCGTATCGGTCGTAACGTCCTCTCTGACGTTGCCGTCATCGTCTTTTAAGGGGTTTTTACCTTCTTTCGCGTCGGATTCGCTCTTGTAGTATTTAACTACCTTGTCGTGAGTAGCGGCTTCTTCGAAGGTGTAGTATTCGGGATCGAAAGCCTTAGCGAGAGAATCGTAATCGTTCGCTGCGGAATAGGTTGCGCCTTTGTTGGCTCTGCCTATGAGCATCGCGCCTTCGCCCTCGAAACCGAACTGAAGTTCAAAATCTTTCGCTTCGTCGCCCGTTCTTACGATGAACGTAACGGTGGTGTAGCCGTCGCCGCCCTTCTTGCTTGCGGCGGTAACTTCGGTTGCCATAACGTAATCCACGTTGTTCTCGGTGAATTTCGCAACGCCGCCCGCTTTGTCAACGTTCGCGAGATCGTAGTCGTAAAGTCTTACGAAAGCCTTGCCGTCGAGAACTCTGAGTTTAACGCTGAAACTGTAAACGCTGTTTGCGGGAACGGTTACGGGAAGATTGTTCGAGGTTGCGCGGATATAATATCCGTTGACGGAGTAAAGCGCGATGGCTTGTACTTCTTTGTTTCCGTTCGGATAGTAAGCCTTGTAATCTGCTTTGAGAGCGGCAAGCGCGGCGTTAAGATCGGCATTATAACTATATGCACTGTTAACGAGGAACGCTTTGTTGTTGGCGTCGTTGTCGGCGCTTCCCTTATATGCTCCGCCGGTAATCTGGTTAAGTCCTACCTGATATCCTTTATAACGTCCGTCGTCGTCCTTGGTTGAAGGATCGTACATAGCGTCGTTGGTGTTGACGTCGTAACTGTCGTTAGTGGTATCGTCGTCTTTGTCTTCCGACGTATCGCTGTTGTAGTCGCCGAGAAGAGTAACTTTCGTACCGTTGTTCGAGGTGTCGGCTAAGTCGAATTCTTCTTCGGTGAGCGTAACGATCTTAAAATCTTTGAAAATTGCCTTACCTACGGGGAAGTCGGTATTGGTGGAAGATTCAGCCGTGGGACCGAACGTGATTTTGAGAGAGTACGTCAGGTCGCTTCCGTCGTTGGCTCTGTTGGTGGTGAGATAAATAGCGTATCTCACGTCCTTGCCGTCGGTGGTGAAACTGTCGAATCCGCCGTTTTCCTTGCCGTAATCCATAACTTTAACGGACGCGTTTTTGGAATAACTCTTAGCGTCCACGTTGGCAGTGAAGGAAATCATTATTCCTTTATAATCGGTGGTCGCGTCCTTGTCGGTATTGACGTATTTTTTAAGATTGAATTCTTTCGTGACATAAGAATAAGACGAGCCGTATTCTCTTCCGGTTTTGGAAAAGTCGATTGTGAGAGCGCCGTTTTCGGGCGTGCCTACGTCGTAACCTTCGCTGTCGTTTTTGTTGTTGAGGTTAAATTTGTTGAATGCGCCCGCGCCGCCGGCGAGAACGTCGTCTGCCTGAGTCGCTTTCGTGAAGTCCGCTTTAACAACGGAAGCGTCTTTCTTAGCCGCGTCTACCGTTAAAAATCCCTTTTCGGTTTTCTTGGTATTGTCGTCGTTGTAAAGTTTAACGGTTTCGTTCGCCGTCGCTTCTTCGTATTTGCCGTTGTCGAGTTTTTCCATTTTAACGTCGTCGAAGTAAGCGGTTCCGGAGCAACCTCTGAATTTGACGGTGCTGTCGCCGTGACCGAATCCGAGAACGACCTGATACTTCGTTACGGCGATGTTGCTCGGTCTGAGATAGATCGAGTACATTTTCCATTCGCCCTTGGTATCGATGTTGTCGATAATGGTGGAGTCGATAGACTTTCCGACGGTGTTTCTTACTTCGATGTACGCTCCCGTGTCGGCGGTAGGGTTATTGTCGGTGTATTTACCTGCAACGTCGTCGGTGCGGACGTAAACGGTGAGGAGATAATCTGCGCCGTATTCCGCGGTAACGGTCGTGGAAGAAACAACGTACTGAGCCGCGCCTTCGCCGTCGGAATTGACGTCGTTGGCAAGCATGAGAACCTTCGTGTGGTCGTCGCCTTCGCCGCGATGAACCTTTTTAAATTCGGGATGTTCATCGTCCGTGGTATCGATTATACCGGAAGATTTTGTCGTGCCGTAAGAAGTTCTCGTCCACTTCACGCTCGAAGAAACGGAATAAGGATATTTCGTCGTGGAATCGGGAATGTGGAATTCGAAATTTCCGTTCGCGATCATCTGATCGTCTTTGACTTCGTCCTTTACGGATTCGCTTTCGGATTCGGATTCCGAAGTCGATTCGCTCGAAGAGTTTCCGCAGGAAGAAGCGAAACAGAAAACGAGCGAAAGAACGAGCGCCGTCAAAAGCATCATGAACGCTTTAAAGTTAAACTTGTTCTTGGTTTTGTTCATAAGTCACCTTTCTGAAGTTATTAGTTTGTCCGATTTAACGCGTGTTCAAACAGAATTTCCGTTTCCGCCCGCGGCGTTCTTCCTTTTACGCCTCAGGCTTAGTTTCCGTATAAGTTCTCCGCGCGCGCTCTTACGGACGCACTCGTAATTAAGGTTAAGTTTCTTCGTCGTTATTCTTCGTCGTCGCCGAAGAAATAACTCGGGATCGTTTTTGTTTCGAATAATCCCGACGAAGGATGCCAGACAAGAATAAAACGAACTTTGCCAAAACGCCGCAATTTCCGTGCTTTTTGTCAAATTCTCGCTTGAAGTACGTATAGTACGTCTGCGCTCGCCTTCACCAAAAATCATCGAAAATATCGGAGTTTTGGTTGCGGGCAAGTCTGATGGCGAGTTTTTAGGCTAAGACAAGACACGCGAGTGGGTTAATACTTGACGTATAAGCCGCGAGCGTAACGATGTATTAGTCAAAAAATCACCGTCAGACCACGGTTCGTTTTATTCTTGGCTAGCATAATAACCTATACTTGATTATTATACATTATTTAACTGAAAATTGCAATGAATATGCGACGATTATAAAAATTTTTTACAATTTATCTTTAAAAATTTTCATCTGTGTCAATAATAAATTCGTTGCGACGACCGCGCGACTTAGAAGCGGCCGCAAGGGGAGCGAAATGACGGACGAATTCAAAAAGAAACTCTATCTCATTTTAACGGGCGTGATAACGGGTGCGGCGAACGGTTTTTTCGGCGGCGGAGGCGGAATGATCGTCGTGCCGTTGCTTACTTTTCTGCTCAAACTCGAAACGAAAAAAGCTCACGCCACCGCAATCGCGATTATTCTGCCTGTCTCGGTGATCAGTGCGATAGTATACTTTTTTAAAGGCAGTTTCGATTTTTCGGCGGGCATTCCGTCCGGAATAGGCGTTATCGCAGGCGGAATTGCCGGCGCATGGTTGCTTGGAAAACTCTCGTCGAAACTGATAACGCGGATTTTTGCCGTCGTTATGCTTGCCGCAGGCATAAAATTATTGTTCTTTTAAGGAGTTGAACAATCTTTATGTGGAGAATTATTTTGTTGGTTCTGGCGGGGCTTGCCGCCGGCGCGCTCGGAGGAATGGGAATGGGCGGCGGAACGATACTTATTCCCGTTCTTACGATTTTTTTCGACGTGGAGCAGAAGCAGGCCCAGGCAATCAACCTTGTGGCGTTCATACCCATGGCTGTTGCGTCGCTTATAGTTCACGTGAAAAACAAAAGAGTGGAAACCGAGGGCGTCTGGTGGATAATCGTTCCGGCAACGGTTTTGTCTCTGGTCGGAAGTTTTGTCGCGCAGGCGATAAACGGCGAAATTCTGAAACGCATTTTCGGAGGTTTTTTGCTGCTTTTGTCCGTCGCGCAGTTTTTCTCGGAGGAAATAAACGAAAAACTTTCCGAAGCGAAAAAATAAAGTGTCGCGCCGGATTTTCACGCGATTTTTATCGATAATACCTTATATTGACGAATATATTTGCAAGTTGCACAATATGTGGGAAAAATTGCACAAATATGGCAAAACCCCCTTTTCAAATCGATAAATGTATGTTAATATATAAGGGTAATACAGAATATTCAAGATGTATGGTTTGTATTTGATTTGATTTTATTTGGAGTTACGAAATTGGAAAAAATAGGTATCATCGACTTAGGCTCGAACACTGCAAGACTTGTTATAGTTGAAATGCTCGGCGACGGGCATTTTATTGTTATAGATCAACTCAAAGAGAGCGTAAGGCTCGGCAAAGATATGGAAAGAGACGGGTTTTTAAAGCCGCAGAGAATCGCGGAAACCCTGAAAACTCTCAAAATGTTCCGCAAACTTTGCGATGCTTACGGTATCGAGAAGATCATCGCCGTGGCTACGGCGGCAGTGAGAAGAGCGAAAAATCAGCGCAGTTTCCTCGACGAAGTGGCAACCACCTGCGGAATAAAACTCCGCGTTCTCACGGCGGACGAAGAAGCGACTTACGTTTATAAAGGCGTCATCAACACAATGGATATTCCCAAAGGGCTTATCCTCGAAATCGGTGGCGGCTCGACCAAAATCGTTCAATATAACAGAAAAAATCTTCTTCACTTCGAAACGCTTCCGTTCGGCGCGGTAACGCTCACCGAACTTTTCCAGAACGACGGTATTTCGCCTGCGGAACAGGCTGCGAAGATAGAGGAATTCTTCACCGAGCAGTTGAAGAAAATCGACTGGCTCAAAGAAGTCGACCCCGAAACGCAGATGATAGGCGTTGGCGGCTCGTTCAGAAGCCTTTGCAAACTGAGCAAAATGATGAAGAAGAGTCCGCTCAATACGGTACATAATTATCGTATAAACGTCGAAGAATTCAACAATCTTTACGATATGCTCAAAGTTCTCGACCTCGACAAAAAGAAGAGAATAAAAGGCATTTCGTCCTCGCGTGCGGATATTTTGCCCAGCGCGCTCGCCGCGATAAGCAGTTTCGTAAAATATATGAACTATCAGCAGATGGTTATTTCCGGTTGCGGACTGAGGGAGGGCATTATGTTCAATTACGCAATGCCGATAACTATCGAAAAACCGATAAGCGACGTTCTCACTTACAGTTTGCAGACGCTCGTGAGGTTCTATAACTGCAACCAGAAACACGTCGAACACGTCGTGAATCTCTCGGTTCAACTTTTCAAACAACTTCGGGTGTTGCATAAATTCCCGAGACAGTATCTGAAAATTCTCAAAGTCGTGGCGATGCTTCACGATTCCGGCGCCTCGATTAAGTACTATAATTATGAGAAGCACACGGCGTATATCATTCTCAACGCGAGCATTTACGGGCTTACGACGAGAGAAATGGTTATGGCTTCGCTCGTGGCGGCGGTTCACGCCAACGACGATGTCAATATGAGCGATTTCGTGCGTTATAAAGCATACGTTTCCGAAGAGGACGTGGACGCTATCAGAAAACTCGGAATCATGCTCAGAATTGCGGAAAGTCTTGACAGAAGTATGTCGTCCTGCGTCGTTTCGCTCAACTGCGACGTGCTCGGCGATTCGGTTATAATGAAAACGCAAGTCGAAGGTGACTCTTCGCTCGAAATCAAGGACGCGCTCAACGCTTACTCCGATTTCAAAAGAATTTTCCACAAAAACCTTGAAATCCTTTAATAGTATCTGATATATTTAAAGCGCGCCGCGGAACAACTTCCGCGGCGCGCTTTAAGTTTAAAATATAAGTCTATAAGTTGATTAATCGGCTGTTTTTGCCTTTTATAAACGGACGATTCGGGATTAACGGTCGATGTGGAATTTTTCTTTATAGTCCTCAATCGCTTTTTCGATAATCGCGATCGCTTCGGCTTTGCCGATGACTTCCTTGACGGCGGTTTCCTTTCCTTCGAGATTTTTATAAACGGAGAAGAAATGCCGCATCTCGTCGAAGATATGAATGGGAAGTTGCGAAATGTCTGTATAGCGATTGTAGTTCGGGTCGGTGAATGGAATAGCGATTATTTTTTCGTCGTTTCTGCCATTATCTATCATCGAAATCGCGCCGATGGGATACGCTCTGCAAAGCGTGAGCGGTTCCAAAGCCTCGGAGCAGAGAAGAAGCACGTCGAGCGGGTCGCCGTCGTCGCCGTAAGTCCGAGGGATAAAACCGTAGTTTGCGGGGTAATGGGTAGAGGTATATAAAATACGGTCGAGAATAATCAAGCCTGTTTCTTTGTCGAGTTCATATTTTTTCTTGCTGCCTTTGCTTATCTCGATAACGCAGATAAAGTCTTCGGGTTTAATTCTTTCGGGCGAAACGTCGTGCCAGATGTTGTTCATAATATCGTTGCTCCTTGATTTTTGTCGGAATTATATTGTATTTTTGTCAGAACTGTATTATACAATATGCGTTGAGATAAATCAAGCAAAATTACATTTAATTCCGATATATTTATAATATTATTCATTTTTTCTTTGCGGATCGTTTGATAAAAATGCGCGCCGCGTTTCAAAAATAGAAACGCGGCGCGCAATCCGTATGTTTTTAAAATTCAGCCTTTGACTATGAAATTGACGAGTCTGCCTTTAACGACTACGGCTTTAACGATTTCTTTTCCTTCAACCATTTTTGCAATTGTTGCGTTTGCAAGCGCAATCGCCTTGATTTCTTCTTCCGTGGCATCCTTGGAAACGTTTATCTTCGCTTTGACTTTGCTGTTGAGTTGAACGGCGAGTTCGATTTCGTCTTTAACGAGCGCGTTTTCGTCGCAAACGGGGTAGTCCTCGGTGAACACCGACTTTTTGTTGCCTCTCTGCGACCAGAGTTCTTCCGCAAAGTGCGGCGCGCACGGCGCGAGAAGAAGGATGAGCGTGTCGGTCGTTTTTCTTAAAAGTTCGTCCTTTCTGCCTTCGATTCCGTCGTATTTATAAACTGCGGTGACGAATTCCATGAGCCTTGCGATGGCTGTGTTGAACGAGAAGTTGTTCATATCTCTGTCGACGTTCTTGACGCAATAAGCCTCGGCATAAAGGAGGTCTTTATCGTCTTTATTGAGAGCAAAATCGCCGTTAAACGGCTTATAGCCGCTTGTTTTCGTTATGATTCGCTCCGCGCGCTCGACGAATTTAGCCAGGGATTTGATTCCGTTGTCGTCCCACGGGCCGCCTGCGGTGTAGTCGAATCCGAACATGAGATACATTCTGAAAACGTCCGAGCCGTAAGTGTCGATATAAGAATCGGGCGAAACGACGTTGCCGCGCGATTTGCTCATTCTCATTCCGTCGGGGCCTAAAATAATGCCTTGGTGGGTGAGCGACTTAAACGGTTCGTCAAAGTTGAGATAACCCATATCGCGAAGAGCCTTCGTGATGAAACGCGCGTATAAAAGGTGCATGCATGCATGTTCCGGTCCGCCGACGTATTTGTCCACGGGGAGCATTTTGTTAATAATTTCCGGGTCGAACGGCATATCGGCGTTCTTGCTGTCCGGATATCTGAGATAATACCAACTGGAGCAAACGAACGTGTCGAGTGTGTCTGGGTCGCGCTGAGCCTTTCCGCCGCACTTCGGGCAGGTTGTGTTCATAAAGGATTCGCATTTTGCGAGCGGCGATTTTCCGTCCGGTCTGAATTCCACGTCTTTTGGGAGCAGAACGGGCAGGTCTTTATAAGGAACGGGAACCGTGCCGCACTTTTCGCAGTGGATAACCGGGATAGGCGCGCCCCAGTACCTCTGGCGAGAAACGAGCCAGTCGCGAAGCCTGAAATTGACTTTGTGCTGACCTTTCGATTCGGCGAAAAGTCTGTTTAAAATCGCTTTTCTGCCTTCTTCGGAAGTAAGACCGTCATATTCCGCGCTGTTCACGAGAACGCCGTCGTCCACGAAGGGGAGAATCGTTTCGCCGTGCGGGTTGTGAATTACCACGTTTACGGGCAGGTTGTATTTCTGAGCAAAGAGGAAATCTCTCGCGTCGTGAGCGGGAACGCCCATTACCGCGCCTGTGCCGTAGGAATATAAAACGTAATCCGCCGCGTAAATCGGCACTTTTTTGCCTGTGATTGGATTAAACGCATATGCGCCGATGAAAACGCCCGTCTTTTCGCGGGTGGTGGAAAGGCGTTCGATTTCGTCCGTTTTGGAAGTTTCTTCGATGTAACGGAGAACGTCGGCTTCGCGATCCTTTGTCATGAGTTTTTTAACGAGCGGATGCTCGGGCGCGAGAACGACGTAGGAAACGCCGAAAAGCGTGTCCGCCCTGGTGGTGAAAACTTTGAATTCGTCGCCGCTTTCGGTTTTGAAGAGTATTTCGCCGCCCGTCGATTTGCCGATCCAGTTTTTCTGCATCGCTTTGGTTTTTTCGGGCCAGTCGAGTCCGTCGAGTTTATCGAGCAGTTCTTCGGCGTATTTGGTTATGCGGAAAAACCACTGCGTGAGATCGCGTTTGACGACCTGAGTTCCGCACCTTTCGCAGTGTCCGTCGGTCACCTGTTCGTTCGCGAGAACGGTGTTGCAACTCGGACACCAGTTAACCGGCGCTTCCTTGCGGTAAGCGAGTCCGTTTTCGTAAAGTTTCAGAAAGAGCCACTGCGTCCATTTGTAATAATCGGGCATGCAGGTTTTAATCTCCGCCGACCAATCGAACATCGCGCCCATTTTTTTGAGTTGCCCTTCCATCGTCGCGATGTTTTCGAGGGTGGATTCCTCCGGGTGAACGCCCGTTTTTATGGCGTAGTTTTCCGCCGGCAAACCGAACGCGTCGAACCCCATAGGCTCGAACACTTCGTAACCTTTCATTTTTTTATATCTTGCGAAACTGTCCGTAAGTCCGTAATTATACCAATGTCCTAAGTGAAGTTTGGAAGCCGAGGGATAGGAAAACATTTCAAGACAATAGAACTTTTTATCTATGTTTTTCTTGTTGAATGCGTAAAGTTTTTCTTTTTCCCATTTCTTTTGCCATTTGGCTTCGATGGCTTTCATATCCATAAATAAAATCCTCCTCGCGAGAAATCGTATATGAGCATAATTATAACACAAATCGGAATCTTTTTCCACTTTTTTAGCGGCGTTTGGGTATGAAAAATATATTTTTTATTGTTTGATAAAAGGACATAAAAACATATGACTTTTTTTTTGCGATGTGTTATCATTAGCCGTAGTCGATAATCGACTTTTTTAAACGGCAATCCGCCCCGAGGCGAAACACGCTGCAAGATGTTTCGCCTCGGGGCGGCATACAGAATCGTACAGGAGCATACAGAAATAAACAGGATAAAACAGGAGCGCTTAGATGAACGACAATGAAGAATTAAAATTAAAGGAAAAAACGTCCGCGGAAAGCGGTTACGGATTTTTCCCCGAAAAAGAAATAGTTAAATATTCGGTCGCCAAGGACGACTGGGTCGTGCCGGAGGACAAAAAGAAAAAGGCGCTTTCGTCCATATTTTTTGTGTTTCTCGCCGCTTTTTTCTATGCGGTCGGGTTTCATTATTTCGTAGATCCTTGCAATTTCGCCCCGGGCGGAATCGGCGGCGTGGTCGCGATGGTGAAATACGTCATAAGCGGAGGCTCTTCGGCGGACGCGGCGGTGAGCGGAATCGATTACAGTTCACTTCTCTTCGTAATTTGTAACGTGCCGCTTCTTATTCCCGCGTATAAAATTCTGTCAAAGGAATTCGTCGTGAAAACCGCGGTGGTTGCCGTTCTGATAGCGGCTATAATGTTTCTTCTCGATAACTTTATCGACCCGGACAAGATTTTTTCGATTAAAGAAGCGTGCAAACTTGCGGGATATGAAAAAATCGATATGGGAACGAGGCTTTTGTCCGCACTTGTCGGCGGGGCGGTGTGCGGCTTGTCGCTTGCGTGCGCTCTCAAAACAAACGCTTCGACGGGCGGAGCAGATATCGTGGGTGCGATAATACAGAAGAAAAATCCGCACAAGAGCGTCGCTTCGATGATTTTTGCGGTGAACGGCGTGATTTTCGGTGTTTCGTTCTTCGTTTACGGAAACGATACGCTTCCCGTTTTCCTCTCGCTTATTTACACTTACACGACCACGAAAACGTGCGATTATATAATGTACGGCACGAAAAACGCGCTCAAGTTCGAGGTCATAACCGAACACGCGGAAGAAATTTCCAAAGACATAATCGAAAAACTTGGTCACGGCGTCACGGTCACGCCCGCGGAGGGAATGTTCGAACACAGAAACAAAGTGCTTCTGATCTGCGTCATCAAGCCGCGCCAGACGGTACAGTTTCAGGAGATAATCAATCGTTATCCGGAAACGTTCGCATATGTCGGAACGGTCAGCGAAGTAATCGGAAAATTCAATTCCGAAGGCAGAAAAGAAAAGAAAAAATGATTTGCAAAACCGCTTTCGCAATCACCTGTGGCTAAGTATTTTAAGCCGTCCGGGGTAAACTTCAGGCTTGCCCCGGGCGGCTCATTTTATATTATTAATCGACTTATACGCGGCTTTTTGCACGGTAATGTCAAAAAAACACAAAATAAAACCTGCTCGTCGAACCCGGATTCGGTAACAAAGATAAACATTTCGGAAACGAGTATAAAAAATAAACAATCGGTCGAAAATAATATCGGCTTCCCCGAGTATTACATATAATATATTAAGGGAACGCCGGTTGAGCCGCCGGGTCGGGCGGCAAAGTGAGGATCGATTATGATAAAGAGAGGCGAACTTTATTACGCCGATCTCAGTCCGGTCGTCGGAAGCGAACAGGGCGGCGTGAGACCCGTTCTCGTTGTTCAGAACGACGTGGGGAACAAATACAGCCCCACGGTAATCGCGGCGGCGGTGACGAGCAAACTTACGAAGGCGAAATTGCCGACGCACATCGAACTCGACGCGTCCCTTTACGGACTGAGCAAAAACTCGGTCGTTCTGCTCGAGCAAATCAGGACGCTCGACAAACGCAGACTGAAAGAACGCATCGGCGAACTGCCTTTCGGCACTATGCGGAAGGTGGACGGCGCGCTGCTTATCAGTCTCGGGTTTGCAGAGAAAAACGATATTGTCCGGGCGGAATAAAATTATGTCGGGTTTATCGGAAAAAGTGCCGCGCGGAAGACTGAAAACCTTCCGCGCGGCTTTAATTATCGGGGATTATGAATGTGAAACCCACAAAAAGACTTTACAAAATTGCCCGGAAATGATAAAATGGCTTTATTAAATATTTTTTCACTGAAGAGGAAGGATATGCAGGACGTAGTCGAGAGAATTAAAAAATATAAGCAACTGTTTTCGATAACAAGCGAGGAACTTTCAAAGCGCAGCGGCATCCCGCTCGGCACGCTCAACAAAATTCTGTCGTCGTCGACGAAGAGCATCAAAACGGAAACTCTTGCGGCTATCGCCAAGGGGTTGGACGTCAGCGTGAGCGATCTCGTCGGCAGAGAAAAGAAACAGGAAATTTATTCCAGATCGACCGTCGACCCGATTTTTTCTTATTGCCGCGTTGCCGCCGTCACGCCCGAACTCAAAGTCGGCGACGTCGAAAAAAACGCGCAGAGCGTTCTTGACGCGCTCGAAACTTATTCGGTTAAACGCGTTAAAGTTCTCGTTTTTCCCGAACTCACGCTTTCGGGTTACACCGCCGGCGATTTGTTTTATATGGACGCGCTTTTGAAGTCCTGCGAGAAGTATCTCGTCAAAATCGTCGATTATTCAATGAATTACGACACGCTTTTGTTCGTCGGCGTGCCGCTCGCGAGAAACGGAAAACTCTATAACTGCGCGGCGGCGATATGCCACGGCAAACTTCTTGGCGTTATCCCGAAGTCCTTTTTGCCCTCGTACAACGAGTTTTATGAGAAAAGGCAGTTCGCTTCGCCTGCCGACGAAAACGGCGTTATAACGATAAACGGCAAAGAATATCCGTTCGGAACCAAACTGATTTTCAGAAACAGAAATTACCCTGCGATGAAAGTTGCCGCGGAGATCTGCGAGGACCTTTGGGCGGTGAACTCTCCGTCGGAAAGGCACGCCGTGAACGGGGCGAACATAATCGTCAATCTTTCGGCGAGCGACGAACTCATCGGCAAGGCGGAATACAGGAGAAGCCTTTGTGCGATGCAGTCGGCAAAATGCGTCTGCGCTTACGCTTACGCCGACGCGGGCAGCGGAGAATCGTCGTCTGATATGGTGTTTTCGGCGCACAATCTGATAACCGAAAACGGTAAAATTCTTTCCGAAAGCGAATTATTCGGCAACGGGGTTGCCGTTGCGGACGTCGATCTCGGTTTTATCGAGCACGAAAGGCTTAAACTTTTCAATTACGAGCGTCTTAAAGACGACGGTTACGCCGTTATCGATTTTGCCGTCGCGGTGAACGCGGACAGGGTTGAACGCGATTACGACAGAACGCCGTTCGTTCCGGGCGACGCCGCGGAACTCTCTAAGAGGGCGGAACTTATTCTCGATATTCAGGCGGAAGGGCTTGCGAGAAGAGTTAAACACACGTCCGCGAAAACGCTCGTTGTGGGTGTTTCCGGCGGACTTGACAGTACGCTCGCTCTTCTCGTTGCGGCGCGCGCCATGGATAAACTCGGCAGAAAGAGAAAGGACATAATAGCCGTCAGCATGCCTTGCTTCGGCACGACCGAACGAACGAAGGGCAACGCCGAACTTTTAGCCGAGCAGACGGACGTCACTTTCAGAGAGATAAATATCACGGAATCGGTGAGAAGCCATTTCAAAGACATCGGTCAGAACGAAAACGTCACCGACGTGACTTACGAAAACTCGCAGGCGAGAGAACGCACTCAGGTGCTTATGGATATCGCAAACAAAACGGGCGGGCTTGTCGTCGGAACGGGCGATCTGTCCGAACTCGCTCTCGGCTGGGCAACTTATAACGGCGACCATATGTCGATGTACGGAGTCAATGCGTCGGTGCCGAAAACTCTCGTCCGTTACGTAATCGCCCACGTTGCGGAGACGAGCAAGGGCAAAACGAAAAAGGTGCTCGAGGATATTCTCGCAACGCCCGTAAGTCCCGAACTCATCCCTGCCGAGAACGGTGAAATAAAGCAGAAAACCGAAGATATCGTCGGACCTTACGTTCTTCACGATTTCTTCCTTTATCATTTCGTCCGGTCAGGATTTTCGCCGGCGAAGATATTCAGAATCGCCGAAAAAACTTTTGAAGAGGAGTATGATTCGGCAACGATTTACAAATGGCTCGAAGTGTTCATAAAGAGGTTTTTTGCTCAGCAATTCAAGCGTTCCTGCTTGCCGGACGGCGTAAAAGTCGGTTCGGTTGCGCTTTCGCCGCGCGGTGACTGGCGCATGCCGAGCGATTGCAGCGCGGACGTTTTTCTTAAGGATTTACGCCGCGTAAAGCCGTAAATGTTTTTTGAGCGGCAGAAAAGGTGACGAACGACGGCAACAGATTGCCGCGTACTCGGCTTAATGCCCGCTCCATACAAAAACCCCCTCAAGGCTCCTTGAGGGGTTGTTAAATCGATGAGAATTTGCCGGATCCCGCAAGCGGGAACATGCCGGTCAAGGATAAAACGATTCTTGCCAAAACGCCGCAATTTTCGCGATTTTTGCCAAATTCTCGCTTGAAGTACGGTAAGTACGTCTGCGTTCGCCTTTGTCAAAAATCATCAAAAATATCGGCGTTTTGGTTGATAGCCGAGAAGAACCCCCGATAAACCCGATTTTCAGGCGTGCCTCACGCTTAATTCATTGTTCTTTCCGCGGCTTATATTTGTATATTAACCCGCGGAAACGCCTCGACTTAATCGCAAGGCACGCCAGAAAATTTGCGGTATCAAGGATTAAATAATATAGGGCAACCTCAAAGCCGACTTTTCTGAAGATTTAGGGGAAAGGCAACCGAAGTTGTATACGAATACTACAAGGGCGCATTTGCCTTAAAGCGCAGAAAAGGCGGCTTTGAGGCGGAATTGATCGGGGGTTCTTCTCGGCTACAAGTCCGACGGCGAATTTTTAGACTAAGACAAGGCACGCGAACGGGTTAATACTTGACGTATAAGCCGCGAGCGTAACGATGTATTAGTCCAAAACTCGCCGTCAGACCACGGTTCGTTTTATTCTTGGCTGGCATCCCGAAAACCCGATTCGCACATTGTTTATCGGGATAAAAAGACGCAACGAAACAGACTGCAACGCGGAAATAAGACGAAAGTTGAGATTTTTGTTAAATTTTTCAAAATAATTGGCAAAACCCCTTGAAAAATTTCCGGTTATGGTTTAGAATATAAT
>JALETB010000104.1 GCA_022781715.1 Clostridiales bacterium
TTTGATAAGACCGTATACGTCGGCTTTTCCGATGTTTTGTTTGTTGAGGTCGTACATCGTGATTTCGGGATCGTCCGCAAAGATCATGCAAGTTACGACTTTATCGCCTACAGCGAGAGGTTTGCCCGCGCTGTCCTTTGCGACGTTTTTACCCATTTTAACGATTTCGCCCGTACCCTCGTGACCTAAAACGACGGGGATAAGACCGAACGGATCGTTTTTGAACTCGTGAGCGTCCGTGCCGCAAACTCCGCAACCTTCGACTTTAACGAGAATGTCGTCGTCGCCGATTTCGGGAATTTTATACTCCTTAAGTTCGAATCTCTCTTTTTCGACAAGCATCGCGACTCTTGCTTTTTCGGGAATCGGACCCGCCGCCGCTTTGGGAGCGGAAGCGTTGCCCGTAGTCATTCCGGCAAGCACCTGTCTTACGATCGCTTCGATACTGCTGTTATCCATATTATATAATCTCCTTTTAAGCGAGAATTGACTTTTAAATTCACACCGTTATCTGATGCAAAGGCTTTCGACCATAACGCATCTTCTCGACTTGGTGAACGTGTGAGCCGCCGTAAGACCTTCGCCCGTGCGGCTTGCGATCGTGAACGTGCAGTAACCTTCGCCGCCGAAACCGAGCGCAGCATAAGACGGACCGTTTTTAACGAGAATCGCCGTGTCGATTGCTTTCGCGTATTCCGTGATATGATCCACGTTCTTGGAATGAATGTGAGCGGAATGTCTGTTTCCGTGTTCGAGCCATACCGCTTTTTCGACGGCGTCCTTGAAGTCTTTGGCTCTGACCACTCCGAGAATGGGCATCATGAGTTCGGTTGCGATGAGCGGATGCTCTTTTTCGCCCTCGAACGTTATACATCTGATATTATCGGGAACGTCCACGCCGACCATTTTGAGAAGAGCCTTCGCGCTTCTGCCGACGCATTTTCTGTTAAGCCCCTTGGGCGTAAGCACGGTGGCGACGAGTTTGTCCTGAACTTCTTTGGAAGCAAGGTAACAACCCTGTTCTTCCACCATATAACGCATGAGTTCGTCGCAAACGCTGTCCACGGCAACGATTTCCTTTTCCGCTATGCAGGGAAGGTTGTTGTCGAACGTGCAACCGTTCACGATGTCTTCCGCCGCCTTTCTCACGTCTGCGGTTTCGTCCACGAGAGCCGGGGGATTACCCGCACCCGCGCCTATTCCTCTCTTGCCGGAGGAAAGAACCGCCGTTACGACGCCCGGACCGCCCGTTGCAACGAGCAACTGAATGTCCTTATGGTGCATCATGATTCCGCTCGATTCAAGCGTGGGGTGATGAAGCGAACAGCAGATGTTTGCGGGTCCGCCCGCCTCAACGCTCGCTTCGTTTATCATATTGACCGCATAGTTGGACGTTTTGATAGCCGCCGGATGCGGATTGAACACAACGGTGTTGCCCGCGGCAAACATTCCGATCGTGTTGCAGATTATCGTTTCGCTGGGGTTGGTGCAAGGCGTTATCGCGCCGATCACTCCGAACGGACCCATTTCGATAAGCGTAAGCCCTTTATCTCCCGACCACGCGGTGGTTTTGATGTCTTCCGTTCCGGGAGTCATCTCAGCAGTGAGCCTGTGCTTCATTATCTTGTGTCCGACGTTGCCCATACCCGTTTCTTCCACGCCCATGCGAGCGAGAATTTCGGCGTTTTCGATCGTCTTTTTTCTTATATTGGAGATAACTTTCTCCCTTGCGTCGAGAGGCATTTTCTTAACGATTGCCTGAGCCTCCTTGGCGGCGGCTATGGCTTCGTTCATATCGTCGAAAATTCCGAGCGACGCTTTCGGCTCGGCAAGTTGGAGTTTCGCAACTACTTCCTTGACGATTGCCGACACTTCGTTATCGGTTATATTCATTTCTGTTTCTCCTGTTTCCCGACGGCAAAACCGCTCCGCCGGGATATCGGCGCGTTTTATTTTTTAAGTCCGAGTTGCTCGATAACTTTTCTGGTTATTTCGGCGATCTTATCCTCGTCGCTTCCGCCGCAAGAACCGGCATCGACTCCGCAGGATTCGCAGTTGTGGCAACTGAATTCGCCTTTTTTGTTGTTAAGGCAGATATTAGCCGGGTGCTTACCTTTAAGACCAAACTGACGACGAATTTCGTACAGACGAGCAACCTGATCTTTGGAGAGTTCCTTCGGACCGCCGAGAAGCCTGGAATTGAAGAGAAGTTTAGCGTAGAATTCTACGGATTCCATCTTATGATAAGCGTTGAGAAGGCTGTCCGAATAAGTGAGCGCGCCGTGGTTAGCGAGAAGAACGGCGTCGAAATACTGAAGATATTTGGAAACTGCGTCCGGAATTTCTTCGGTGGAAGGAGTGCCGTATTCCGCAATGGGAACGCATCCTAAAGCGATAACCGCTTCGGGCATAATCGGCTGAGTTAAAGGAATACCCGCAATAGCGAAAGAAGTTGCGTAAATCGGGTGAGCGTGAACTACCGACTTAACGTCCGGTCTTTCCTTATAAACTCTCATGTGCATCTTGATTTCGGAAGAAGGCTTGAATCCTTCGTTCGCCTGAAGCACTTTGCCGTTTTCGTCGACTTTGCAGATGAACTCGGGGGTCATGAAGCCCTTCGAAACGCCCGTGGGGGTGCAAAGGAATTCGTGATCGTTGAGTTTGACGGAAATGTTTCCGTCGTTAGCAGCGACCATGCCCTGGTTGTAAATCCTTTTGCCGATGTCGCAAATCTGTTTTTTGATTTCAAATTCGTTTACCATATCTGTCTCCTTAAAGTTTTTGGTATGTATTTTTATTTTGTTGTTGTCTTTCTTTCAGTCCCGGTTTTCTTCTTTTTGTTTTCCGGTTCGTCCGTTTCGTTCCAGCCGAGATAATCTATCAACTTGTCCAACCCTTCTCTCGTTACCGAATCGACGAAGAAAACTTTTTCACACCCGGCGATTTCGAGCCACTCTTTGGCAAGAGCGGGATCCGCGCCTTCGGAATTGATCTGAGTGACTATCCCGATGACTTCGCGCGTCGCTGTCGCCGTGGTTGCCGGAGAATAAAGCGAAAACGGCTCGTTCGCCGCAAGGATAAACCCTATCACGTCCACCTCGTAAGAATAAAGCGCGAGAGCGAAGCCGAATTGCTTATCCTCTATATATTCCCCCGGAGGGTCGATAATATACTCGCTATAATTTACGTACTGGGTTTTGTGATACTCTATATCCTCGCCGTAAAGGGCTTGCGTGAGAGTGGTTTTGCCCGCTCCGCTTCGCCCCATGAACATAATCTTTCTTTTCATTACGTCTTGGTGAGGTTGCACACGGTGAACTTAAGCGTTCCTTCCGCATAAGCGAGGACGGCGGTTATCGATTCCGAAACTTCGGAAACCGTTCCGAGAAGAATGAGCGTGCCGCTGAACCTGTCCACAAACCCGATTTCCGCTCCGCTCGCTTTCAGCGCGATATCCGCCATGACTATCGCCGATTCCGCCGGAGTCATGCAGACTATGCCGATCGCATTTTTGGAATAATCCACCGCGGGGTTAAGCCCGAGTTTTCTGTACATGATCGCGTCCGGATTGGCTATCACGTGAGCGAGAGTTATCTGCTTGCCGGGAACGAGTTCCTGAACTATTCTCAATTTTCCGTCGCTTTCAGCTATGTCCCTGAAATCCATTTTACCTCTTATGCGAATCCCACAAAAATCCACATATCCTTATTTCGCCTTTATTATATAACATTGTTTCGCGTATGTCAACACAAAACAACATAATTTTTGAAAATTTTCATAAAAAATGTTGTTTTGTGTTGTTTTTACCAAATTTTTTCAGCAAAGAGTGTTATTTTTGTTGTTTTTTCGTTTCAAATATTATATAATCGCATTATGAGGATTTTAACCGACTTTCACACGCACACCATCGCGAGCGGTCACCACACCACCGACACGCTCACCGCGATGGCGGAAGAAGCGTCGAAAAGACAACTTTTATATCTCGGGATAACCGACCACGCGCCGAAAATGCCTGGCGCGGCTTCGGATAGTTACTTCAGAAATCTGAAATACTGTGACAAAAGGCTTTACGGAGTGAATATGCTCTACGGCGCGGAACTCAACGTTTTAAGCGCGAAAGGAACGGTCGATCTGCCGACGGATATTCTGAAAGAACTCGACTACGCCATAGCGAGCCTGCACGAGAAAATAATCAAACCCGGCTCGGAGAGCGCGAACACGGCCGCCCTCGTTGCTGCGGCGGAAAATCCTTTCATTAATATTATGGGGCACCCGGACGACCCGACTTTCCCGATAAACGCGGAAACGCTCACGGATGCGGCGAAAGCCACGGGAACGATCGTCGAATTCAACTCGGTGGGAGTTTCGCCCGACGGATACAGGGAGAAAAACATAGAGAAAACCGTCGAGATTTTGCTTTTGTGCAAAAAGAAAGGCGTTTTCGTCTCGCTCGGGAGCGACAGTCACGGAAAGGACAAAATAGCCGATTTCGGCAACTGTCTCGCGGTTTTGAAAGACATAGACTTTCCCGAGGAACTTATTCTGAACGACAAGCCCGAACTTTTTTCGCATATCGTCGCCGCAAAAAGAAAACTTGCCGGCAGCGGCAAATAAAATCCGTTTTATAATCGCGAATTTTACGCTAAAACCGTACAAAATCAACATTTTTGTACGGTTTTTATTTTCCTCTTTTTCACACGACTTCGCTTGACAATTTTTTTCTGTCTGCTATAATTTTATTACTAAATTCACAGGAGTGAAAAATGAAATCAAAAAAAGCAAAATCACTGAACAAACTTATTTCGCTCGTCGGCGCGCTTCTGGCAATAGTTGCCGTCGTTATGGTTTTCCTTCCGCAAATTGCGGCGGTAAACGGCGACACGACGTTTAACGGAATCGCGATCGCATTCGGCAAAAAACTTTCCTCCGTTGACGGCGGCAGTTTCTTCAAAAGTTCGACTACGATTAACTTCTCTTTCCTCAACCTTCTTGCTTACGTTCTCGTAGTTTTGGGGCTTGTAATCAACGTTCTTCAACTCGTAGGCATCGCCAAGGGTAAACTTATGTCGCTTATCGCGGCTCTTGCTCTCGTTGCAGGAGGAATACTTTTCTTCTTCGCGCTCAAATTCTCTTCGGTAACGACTTCCGGTGCCGTTCTCGGTATCGGCGGCGAAGCAACTTCCAAATTCTCCGATTTCAACACCGACAGTGCCAAGGTATGGCAGCTCGGTTACGGCGCGATCGTCGGCGGAATAACGGCAATTCTTTCGGGCTTGTGCTCTCTCGGCAGAACAGTATTAAGCAAATAAAATAACGACAGAATAAAATAATACGACAGAAAAATTTCCACTTTAAAAACGGACTTATGTTAGCCGGGCGGAGTTCGAATTCCGCTCGGCTATTTTTAATAGAAATATTGCAAACAACACTTTATTTAAAACTTAGCCGCACGAAACACGCGGCTGCAAAGGGGAATATATGACAAGGGAATTTCAGAAAAAACGTTTAGCCAAAGCTTTATTACTCATTTATGTCGTTCTGATTATACTCGGCGCGACTTCCTGCTCTTCGGCTCGGGAAAAGAAGTTGAATAAAATTCTCCCCGACGTCGATTACGATTTCGTGATTTTTAACAGAGACGACATTATAATAAACGGCAATCATTACGATATCAACGAACTTGCCTATGACGTTTCCGGCAAGAAAAACCAACGTTATATCACCTTTTCAGTTCTTATCGACAACTACTTGTATTACAGTTACGAATACAAAAACAGAAAAAACCTTTTCGCGAGCAGCGACGAAAACCCTTATACAGCCGACATAGCGCTATTCAGAACAAATCTGAAAACGGCAGAAACCAAGCTTCTTTACGACTTTAAAAAAGTCGTTCCGCGAGGTCGGTTCAATTACAGCAATTACGATTGCTGTCGCTATGCCGACGAAAAAACTTTAATCTTTATCTACAACGGAGATCTGATGACTTTCGATCTCGGAACGGAGTCCATAACGCAGACGTTGCATTTTTACGACAAAGAACTTTTCAGAAACACAGAGTATACAGACGTACACGGCAACAAATACGGCGACTACTACTATATGCTTGGCGACGGCGTTTTAAGATATGCGGAGTATCGTGACGGAGAACTTTTCGATCATTCCTTTACCGTCGACAAAAACAGCGCATACGTGAACAGATTCGGCGATTACGTCTACACTTCCCGCTATATCAAAGATTTGACTTACGATTACTATAATTGCATAAATCTGAAAACGGGCAAAGAAACCGACCGCGATTGCTTTATGGACATCGTCCAACAACACAAAGAACAGGACCAACGCGAGCAGGAACAAGCCGAACAGGACAAACAAAACAAAGCCGATAAACAGTGTTTTACAGTCGGAAATAAAACCTATTATTACGAAGACGACTATCTCAACGATTACCGCCGCAACAGCATAACAATTAAAAACGAAGACGGCGAAACGCTATACAAAATAAACGATAGATACGCGTTCGACAACAACCCCAAATACGCCGAACTTTTCGGAGTGTACCGTAACTGCGACGGAATCGGCGCGGGCGCAGGCGCTACCGTATTCGAAAACAGGCTGTTTATCTCGTTCATGTGTCAATTCGGTTGGCTCGGAAACACCGCGAATATGATTTTCGAGTTTAACCCCGAAACCGGAAATCTGTCGTATGTAACGTACATATATAACAGCTACTACTTTTTCGACATAACAACGAAAGCCGATTCGGGCGAAAACGCGGCTAAATAAAGCGGAATTTAATTCAAAATGAAAATTCGGTTAAACCCTTGACATTTTTTTAAACATGAGTTATCATATAACCACTGAAAGGGAGTAAAAACGCGGCTGCCCGTAGCGGACAAAATCTGCCCCGCAACGGCTCGGCTGTGTTACGATATCGTCAGGACGAAAAATAAGTTTTCCGGTATCGTAAAACTGAACAACGGTTTTTTGAGACTTTTACGTAACGTATGCCGTAAAAGTCTTTTTTTAGTCAGATTACCGCAGGAAGTAATATAACAAACTCCCGGAAAGTAAAATACATCGAGGCAAAACAAGTCACAACAGGAGGTAAAAAAAGTTATGCCGTCATGGTTAATCACAACGTTAGTCGTTATCGCAGCAGTAATTCTCCTCTTTTTGATAGCGGGTTATCTCAAAGCCCCGCCGGACACCGCTTACATAATTTCGGGTCCGTTTAAAAAGAGAATTCTTATAGGTAAAGCCGGCTGGAGAATGCCGTTTTTTGAAAGAGTGGATAAAATTTCGCTCAGAGTTATGCAGGTGGACGTTAAAACGAGCGAAGCCGTCCCCACGAACGAATTCATAAACGTGAACGTGGACGGCGTTGCGAACGTTAAAGTTTCGTCCAACCCCGAACTTCTCAAAAAAGCGGCGGAATCCCTTCTCGGAATGAATCAGACCGAACTCGTAAGCCTCGTAACTCAGGTTCTCGAGGGTAACATGCGTGAAATCGTGGGTTCGGTAGGGCTTAAAGAAATGGTTCAGGACAGACAGGGCGTCGCCAAAAAGATTACCGAAAACGTCGTTCCCGACATGGAAAAACTCGGCATAGAGGTCGTGAACTTCAATATTCAGAACTTCAAGGACAACGCCGGAACGATCGAAAACATGGGTATCGACAACGTGGAGCAAATCCGCAAAAACGCCCAGATTGCAAAAGCGAACGCGCAGAGAGATATCGCCATAGCGACGTCCCATGCGCAGGAAGAAGCGAACGCCGTCAAGGTGGAGGCAGAAAAGAAGATCGCCGAACAGAACACCGCCCTTTCCGTGCAGCAAGCCGAACTCAAAGTTCAGGCGGACACCAAAAAGGCGGCGGCGGACGCAGCTTATTCCATTCAGCAGGAAAACCAGAGAAAGACGATAGAAATCGCCAAAACCGAAGCCGACATCGCCAAAAAGGAAAAGGAATCCGAACTTGCGGATAAGGCTATCATCCTGAAAGAAAAGCAACTCGACGCCGAAATCAGAAAGCAGGCGGATGCCAACAACTACCGCATCGCAAAAGAAGCGGAAGCCGAACTCATCAAACGCCAGAAAGACGCCGAAGCGGAAAGATTCGCAACCGAACAGGAAGCCGCCGCGAAGAAATATCAGGCGATGATGGAAGCGGAAGCAAAACGCGCGGAAGCCGAAGCCCTCAGATATGCGATGGAGCAGGAAGCCGAGGGTATCAGAGCGAAAGGTCTTGCGGAAGCGGAAGCCATCGAAAAGAAAGCCGAAGCGCAGAAGAAAATGGGCGAAGCGTCCGTTCTCGAAATGTATCTCGCCGCTCTGCCCGAAGTGGTTAAAAACGCCGCCGCGCCGCTCAGCCGCACCGACAAAATCGTTATGTACGGCGACGGAAACGCCACGAAAGTGGTTAAGGACGTTATGCAAAGCGCAAGCCAGATCATGGAAGGCGTTAAGGAATCGACCGGTATCGACGTGAACGCGCTTATATCGGGCGTGATAGGCGGCAAGGTCGCCGCCGGAGCTGCGAAAAAACCCGACGGACAGAATGCCGAAGTTGCGGCAACGAAAACGGAGTCCCCTGCCGACAACGCTTAAATTACGGCCGATTCAAAACGCAAAAGTAAAATAAATAAACCGAAAAAAGCGGTCTATAAGTCGATTATCTCCGGATAATTGAAAAAACAAATGAAAAACCCGAGGCGGACAGCCCCGGGTTTTTTGTTGATTTGTTAAGACGATTAACCTTCGTAAACGATGTTGTTTTTAATCATTTCGTTAACGTTGGTAGCGTCCCACCACGAACCGGCGATTGCAACGGATGCGGTGACGGTTTTGCCTTCCGCCGCGAAAACAGCCTGTTCAACGGAACTGTAACCTATCTGATAAGAGTCCTGAGCCACCGCGCCGATAAGTTTCGCGCCCGTAGTTTTCTTCATCCATTCGATCTGCTTCGTGCCTGCGTCGAATCCGCAGAACTTGATCGCGTCGTACTTCGTTCCGGCAGCAGCGATAGCGTCGCTTACCTGTTTTACAACGCCTTCGTTGCTCATGAACAACGCTTTTATTCCCTTTTCGTAAAGGGCTTCAAGAGCGGTTACATAAGCATTGTTAGCATCGCCGGGCTTAACTTCTTTTTCGATTGTATATTTACCCTTCGTGGTAGCGTCGGCGTCTGCGAGTTCCTTGAATTTGGTTTCGAATCCGCCCGCGCGGTCGATACCGGTCTGGGTTTCGTCGTGCTGAATTATACCGACGACGTAAGTTCCTTCAGCCGCAGCGATGTCCGCTTTGATTGCATTGAAGAACTTCTCCGCCGCAAGTCCCGCCGCCAACGTGTTGCTCGTCGCAACCGAGGATTTAATCGGGTTTTTCTTAGCCGCGTCGAGAGCTTTTACGTCATTTTCCCAGATACCGCTGTCGAACTGAACGACGGGGATTTTCTGGTCGTACGCGCTCTTAAGGCTGTCCACGAAACCTTCGCCGATGGTTGCGAGAACCATAGCCGCAGGCTTATTGCTGAGAGCCGTGGTAACCATTTCTTTCTGGCTGGGGAGATCTTTGGCGGATTCGCTTGCCGGGCCGCGGAACGTTACTTTGTAACCGTACTTTGCGCCTGCAGCCTCTGCGCCCTTCTTAACGGACATCCAGAAGGCATGAGATTCGCCTTTCGCAACTACCGCGATCGTCTTTTCGGTACTTCCGCCGCAGGAAGCGAGAGTTGTGAACATACACGCGATTGCGCATACGATCGGTAAGAAATACTTTCTGAATTTGCTCATAGGAATTTTTCCTCCTTTATTTTACCCTTTCGGGATTTTTCCATATATTTTTCGCCTTGCCCGATATCAGTCCGATATCGTCAAGCTTTTGCCGATTGCGATTTGAGTTTTTCCATTTCGCTTAAATAATCGGCTTTGAGTTTGGTAAGTTCGTCGTTTAAAACCGCCACTCTCGACGTTCTTTCCTGCTCGGTGATTGTTCCGTCGACGAGTATCGCGTCGATTCCGTCGTTCAAAGCGACTTTTCTTTCGACGTAATGTTTCCTTACTTTCTGCTTGGGCGTGTCTTCCTTGACTTTCATCGCGTTCTTGTTCTTGATCGTATCCATAAGAACCGCCGCAACGACTATGATACCCGTAAGAACGTAAGTCACATAAGTGGAGTTCATGTTAAGGTTGAATTTTGCAAGAACGAAGTTGAGTCCGCTTCTTATAACGACGAGCATTATGTTGCCGATGACCGACCCCGCGATCGAAGCCACGCCGCCCGCCGCGCTCGTTCCGCCGATGTAAACGCCGGCAATCGCGTCGAGTTCCATTCCGTTACCGGTTGCCGAAGCGACCGTCGTGAAGGACGCCGACCAGAAAATCGCGGCAATGCCCGCGCCGATTCCGCAGAACACGTAAGCAAGCATTTTATATTTGTCGGCGTTTATACCCGAAAGCCTTGTGGCTTCTTCATTACTTCCGATAGAAAGAATGTATCTGCCTACTTTGTTTTTGTACATAAGGTACATACAAAGAAGCATAAGACCTATAACCCACACAAGACCTATAGGGAATCCGTTGAGATTGGAAAACGTTGAATTGAACCACGTTCCACTCGGGAAGAAAATGTTGGGAATGGAAACGATAAGCGCGCTCAGACCTCTCGAAAGCATCATCGTTCCGAGCGTCGCTATGAATGCGGGAAGTTTGAGTTTAGCAACCAAAAATCCGTTTAAAAGCCCGAAAAGTCCGCCGATGACGATCATCATGGGAATGGTAAGCCAGAGGGGCATTCCCTTCATGTAACAAAAACCCGAAATGACGGCGGAAGCGATACACACCGTACCGATCGAAAGATCGATACCGCCCGTTGCGACGACGAACGTTACGCCGAGAGCGAGTATCGCGTAAGGCGCAAGGCTTTGCGTCATACTGACGACGTTAAATCTGTCGAGAAAGTTGGGGTTTAAAGCGTAGAATATCAAAGCCAGCGCGACGAGCGCGGCAATTATGATGATGTTCTGCTTGCCGTTGGTTATCGCGGCGTCTTTAACTTTTATCGCCGCCTTACGTATTTTGCGTTTAAACGGCAAATTCAATTTTTGGTTTTCCATATCATTTCCCTCCGTAATTTATCGGTAATTTCCCTTTTTTACGCTCAATCACGCCGGTTGACGCATCGTGGCGTATTTCATAATTTCTTCCTGCGTGAGTCCTTCAATCGGCAAGTCCGCCGTGATTCTGCCCTCACACATAACTATCACTCTGTCGCTCAGCCTCTGGATTTCCGCAAGCTCGGATGAAATCATTATTATCGATTTCCCCTGCGCCGCAAGTTCCGCCATAAGGTCGTACATTTCGCTCTTCGCGCCTATGTCGATTCCCCTCGTGGGTTCGTCGAAAATAAACACGTCGCAGTCTTTCAGGAGCCACCTCGCGACGATTACCTTCTGCTGATTTCCGCCCGAAAGATTTTTAAGGAGTTGATCCATAGAAGGAGTTTTCGTTCTGAGTTGATTGTTTTTCTCTTCCGCTGCGGCTTTCGCGGCGGCGTCGTTTATCCAGCCGAAACGGATATAATCGTCCAGAGAGGCTAAAACGGTGTTTTCCGTTACCGACTTGCCGAGCATAAGCCCGAACTGCTTGCGGTCCTCAGAAAGATAACAGATTCCGTGTTTAACCGCCGCCTCGGGAGTTTTTATTTCCGTTTTCTTTCCGTTCACGAAAATTTCTCCGCTGTCGAACGGATCCGCACCGTAAACGGCTCTCGCAAGTTCCGTTCTGCCCGCGCCCATAAGCCCGGCAAATCCGAGAATTTCGCCTTTTCTGAGTTTAAAACTCACGTTTTTGAGCATTTTCCCGCTGACGATGTTTCTCGCTTCGAGGACAACCGGAGCGTCGTCCGGGACAAGGCTTTTTTCTTTCTGTTCGCCGTAAATAACCCTACCGACCATCATTTTAACGATATCGTCTTTGGTCAGGTTCTTCGTATATTCCGTGCCGACGTATTCACCGTCCCTCATAACGGTCACTCTGTCCGATATGCGGTTTATCTCGTCCATACGGTGAGAAATGTATATCATTCCGATATTCTTTCTCTGCAAATCGTGCATTATGCGGAAAAGATCCTCAACCTCGGGCTGAGTCAACGCCGCGGTCGGTTCGTCGAGAATAAGAAGTTTCGAATCTCTAGAAACGGCTTTGGCAATTTCCACCATCTGCTGTCTGCCGACGGTGAGCGAGCCGAGTTTGACCGACGGATCGATGCGAACGCCTATGCGTTTGAACAGTTCTTTCGCGTCCGCTTCCATTTTCCTGTCGTCGATAAACCCGCATTTCATCGGTTCTCTGCCGATATAAATATTCTGCGCGACCGTGAGGTGATTCATCATATTGAGTTCCTGATGAATTATGCTTATGCCCGCTGCCTGCGATTCGGCTATCGACGCGAATTTTACTTTTTTGCCGAAGTATTCGATACTTCCCGAGTCGTAAGCGTGTATTCCGCAAAGCACTTTCATCAGCGTTGACTTACCCGCTCCGTTCTCGCCCATAAGAGCGTGAACTTCTCCGGCGTAAAGGTCGAAATCAACGCCTTTCAGCGCATGAACGCCCGAAAAACGCTTGTCTATACCTGTCATTTTCAAAATCAATTCGCTCATATTCCCTGCGCCTTATCATAAAATTGCGCGTCCGGAAAAGCACTTAAACCTGTCGTTTAAAGGTCTTTTTCCCCCGTCGCCTTTTCAATTATCGCACCTTTTTTTGCAAATTTCAAGGCATTTACTTGCCGAATTCCGAGAGCAACAAAATCCTGTTTTTACATCTCTGCAACGTAACGAAAAAACAAAAATTTGAAATTTTTACGAAGAAATTTTTCGATAAGTATTGATTTCCATTTAAAATAATGTTATCATATCGGCGAAATATGATAGAAAACGCTTTCGCGTTTTTTCGGGAGAAGACAGAATGATAGTAACGCACAGATACGACAGCGACGAACGGCAGCACCACCTGCTTGAAAACCATTATTCTTTCAAGTTAAAACCACGCCTTTTATACGTCGGCTCGCTCGATAAGCACGGCGGCTGGACAGAAGAACCGCATTCTCACGGTTTTCTGGAAATTATCTTCATCACGGACGGCAAAGGCAAAATAACGGTAGACAATAAAAACTATCATGTAAAAAAAGGCGATCTGCTCATTTACAACAGCGGTGTGACGCATTGCGAAAAAAGCAACGAAACAGACCCGATGGAAATCCTTTTCATCGCCTATGATAAACTCGAAATAACCAATCTTCCGCCGAACAGTCTTTTGCCCGAATCTTACGGT
>JALETB010000108.1 GCA_022781715.1 Clostridiales bacterium
TTTTCAGGCGAAAAAAAAGCAAACCCGAAAAACGAGTTTGCCTTTCCGTCGAATAATTATTCGGCAGCGTAAACGCTGACCTGTTTTTTGTCTTTTCCGACTCTTTCAAATCTGACGACTCCGTCGACCAAAGCATACAAAGTATCATCGCTTCCGATTCCGACGTTGTTACCGGGATGGATTTTAGTTCCTCTCTGTCTTACGAGAATATTTCCGGCAAGAACTTCCTGACCGTCAGCACGTTTTGCACCGAGACGTTTAGCGTTGCTGTCACGTCCGTTCTTCGTGCTTCCCATTCCTTTGTGGTGCGCAAATAATCTGAAAAATAACATATTACCGCCTCCCTTTATTACTTCGCAACGATCTCGACAATCTTCACCGAAGTGAACGGCTGTCTGTGACCCTGCTTTTTTCTCTCGTTCTTTTTGGCTTTGTACTTGAAGACGATGACCTTTTTGTCCTTCGCCTGAGCAGTTACTTCGCCGACTGCCTTGAATCCTGCCGCGTCTTTTGCGACCTTGATTCCGTTTTCATCCGATACAAGCAAAACGTTGAATTCGACTTTGTCGCCTACGTTAGCGTCGAGTTTTTCGAAGTTAACAACGTCGCCGTTTGCAACTCTGTACTGCTTGCTTCCGTTTTCGATGATTGCGTACATTGAAAAATAGACCTCCTGTCTAATCTCGCCGGAGCGCGGGGGCGTTAAAACGCAACTTTCTTCCCTTTCCGAGCGGTTCTTTACGATTATATATCATATAAAAATTTTTGTCAATCGTTTTTGCATTGTTTTTTTCAATTAAACCATACTGTTTTTAGCCGAGAGAGATTGCATTCGGACAAATCTGCCGGCAAAAGGAGTTTTCATGGAACAAATCAACATCGACAAAGAAGTTCTCGTTTCGCTTTATAAAAACGCGCACATCGCGCTTCAGACGATTTCGGATATCGTTAACGAAGTTGGCGACGAAAACATACGCAAAGAACTTGCCGACGAATATGACGGCTACGAGAAATACATCGGCAGACTTTCGACCTATATGAAAGAAACGTCGACCGAAACGAAGGACATCAACCCGCTTAAAAAGGCGGTTATGTTCGCATCGGTTAAAATGAACACGCTTACGGACAATTCGGCTTCGCACGTTGCCGAACTCATGATTAAAGGTACCGTTATGGGCATAACCGAACTGCACGAAATTTTAAACAACAGCGATCCTGTTTCCGAAACGGTTAAAGATTTTGCCAGAGAATTGACCGATCTTGAAGAAACCTATGAAGAGCGTTTGAAGAAATTTTTATAAGCAAAACACAAAAACCCGCCTATAAGTCGTTTAACACGTGATTTTCTTTTCATAATTATTTTTATCGAGGCGCAAAAACGTTTGAAACGAAGGGTCTTTCGGTTTATAATATTGAGCATGAAAAAGAAGATTAATTTGCTGTTGTTTTTCGGAATACTTTCCGCCGTTCTTCTTGTCGGCGGCATACCGATGATTATTATCGGCGCGGGAAAGAACACGTTTCTTCTCGTTACGGGAATCGTTTTCACTGCGTTCGATTTTTACGCTTGCCCGATTATCTTTTCCCTTTACGGCTCGGCGGTATCGTTGAATCACACCGTTCAATGCGTTACGTCGGAACATATTTATAACGTTAAGGACATCGCCGTTCAGACGGGTAAAAACGAAGAAATCGTCAGAAACGATATCCGGACGGCCATCGAAAAGAGATATATAACGGGTTTGTTGTTCGACGGCGAAAAGTTGTTTTACAACAACAACGCCAAAGCCGCCAGAACCACGCTCCGCGCGAAATGCCCGAGTTGCGGCGCTCCGGTTGATTATTTTTCCGACGAAGCCAACCCGACATGCCCTTATTGGGCATGCCTATAGACGTGAAAACAGGCAAATAAAAAACAACGTAAACTATAAAGGGCGGAGTTGCGACTGAAATCGCAACTCCGCCCCGTTTTTTTGCCGTTAAATTCCGCCGTAAAATACCCGCCGCTGAACCACGCCTGTCCTTTTTACGATAAAATTTTCAGGAATCGATTTTCTCTTCGTTCTTTCCGTCCGACCATAGCCTTTCAAGATGATAGAAAAGGCGCGTTTCATCGTTGAAAACGTGCAGAATAACGTCGCCGAAATCGACTACGACCCATCTGCCCTCGTCCATGCCTTCCTTTCTGCGGACCTCGCCGCCGAACTTTTCCACCTCGTCGATAGCGTAATCCGCCAAAGCGCGGACCTGCGTCGACGATTTTCCGCTGCAAATCACAAAGTAATCGGCAAGGACGGTCTTTTCCTTAACGTCCAACTTGATTATGTCATAAGCCCTTTTTGCCGAAAGTACGTCGCAGATTATTTTTGCTTTTTCAGTTGCTTCCATTTTGTTTCTCCTGTTTGAAATAATAGTCATAGGCCTCTTTCGTAAGCCCGCAAATCGGTCTGCCCGATTCGGTGATGAACTCGAGCGAGCGGCGAAGAGCCGATTTAAAGCCTTTTTCAAAATTTTCGTTCGTTATTTGCCTTAATTTTTCCACGCCGTCGTAATTTCTGCCGCGTTCGATCATATCCGCGGTGAAAATTATCTTCCCTAAAAGCGTCATATCCGGCCGACCCGTCGTGTGATAACGGATGGCGTCGATAACCTCTTCGTCCTCTACCCCGAGAACTTTTTCCGCGATATACGCCCCGAGGTACTGATGAATCACAGGCTCGGGCGTGCCGTCCGGAATCTCGCATCCGGTATAATCTTCGGGGCTTAAATATTTGCCGCAATCGTGCAGAAGCGCGGCGAGAAGAACCTTGCTTTGCGAAACGCCTTCGCGCGCGGCAATCTCCTTTGCCATGAGCATAACGCCGAGCGTATGTTCAACTCTTTTCGGCTTCTCATTCTCTTTGACAAAAGCGAAAAATTTATCCGCTTTATACGCCGAATGTCCGCCTATATATTCATTAACGGCACTTTTTACCATACCATCGGTTGATAAACCGAGCATAATCCGAAACTTGATCTCGGTGCTTGAAACCTCTTTTCCGACGTAACTTAAAGCGCATGCCTCAACGCCGAATTTCTCTTTGAATCGCCGCAACGTCATCTCTTTCGTTTCCCCGTCGCCCGTTCTTTCGCAAAGCAGCGGCGTGGCAAGCGAGAGTATTTTTTCGGGATATTTCCACTTATCGAACGAGGATAGCATATCCGTTCCCATTAAAAACAGGATTTCATAATCCGGATATTTTTTCTTTAAATAATCGAGCGTGACGTAAGAATAACTCTTCCCGCCGGCGTTAATTTCGAAATCCGAAACTTCAACACCGGGGAGACCTTCGAAAGCAAGCCGGCACATCTCAAGCCTGTCCGCGTCGGAAGCCTTGAAAAAAGTTTCCTTATGCGGGGGCGAGGACGTGGGCATGACTATCGCCTTTTCCGCGCCCGTTTCTTCGATCGCCGCTTTTAGTTCGGCTATATGTTCGCTATGCGGCGGATCGAACGTTCCGCCGAAAAAAATCAATTTTTTCATATATATCGCGTTATCATCGTTTGATTTTCTGTCGATAATAGTAATATGAGTAAATTTAAAATATCCTATATATCCGATTGTATTTTCGTGTTCTTTTTGTCCTTCATTCTGTTTTACGCGCCGCTTTCGTATCTTCTCAAAAGACGCGCGCCATCGCTTGTCGCCGCATTTTTCGGCGCGGTCATCGCGCTCGCCGTTTTTGTCTTCTTTTCGAGAAAGAAAACGGGCGCGCTCGCCGTTAAAAAGAGCGAGGAAGCGGAATATATGCGATGCAAAAACGCGTTTCTGCTCTCGGACGACAAAATTGTGGAACAGACGATGCTCCGTTTTCTGAAAAAAAACAAAAATCAGGCGCAGGCAACGAAGCACGGATTCGCTTTGCCGGACAACACGCGCGCGTTTTATAAATTTTCGTCAAGACCGATCGGCGCGGACGAAATAATCGGGGCCTACAAATTTTCGCCGAAAGGTTGTTCGATAATTTTTTACGCCGTTTCATTCGACGAAAGAGCCGCAGATTTTGCTAAAAATCTCGGCATGAGGGTTACGCTCATCGATTTTCCGAGCCTTTTCCCCCTCCTTAAAGAATACGGCTGCACGCTTCTCCCGCCGGACGGAGACATTTCCGAACCGATCGAGCGCAAAGCAAAAATCTCCGCGATTTTTATCTCCGCTTTCGACCGTAAAAAGGCGAAAACGTTCGCTTTTTACGGCACACTCACGCTTATCCTCGGCAGATTCGTGGCGTTTAAAATCTATTACACCGTAGTGGGGTGTCTTTTATTGCTCTTTGCCGTTATTCTGATAATTTTCGCACCGAAAACGTCCGGCGGAAAGACTTAAAACCCCGCAGATATGAGCGGCAATCGGATATCCGCAATCAAAATTCGATGTGTTTAATATTTTCCTTGCGGCTCAGCCTGTAAAGCACCACTTTATGCCCGATAACGCACACGACTTCCGCGCCGAGTTTTTCGGCAAGTTCTGCGGCGATATCCGAAATATCGTCCTCGGCGTTATTGAGAACGGTTATTTTGATGAGTTCTCTCTTTTCAAGCGCGTCCGAAAGACCGCTTATCATATTTTCGCTCAATCCGCCCTTGCCGACTTGTCCTACCGGCTCAATGGTCTGCGCGAGCGATCTGAGTTTGCTTCTCTGTTTTGTAGTCATTGTTTCTCCTTTAATCGATGTAATCGAACGCGATGTCGCCTATAAGCACCGTATCGCCGTCTTTCGCGCCTTTTTTGCGGAGCGCGTCGATAACGCCGTATCTGCGCAGGGTTTTCTGCATGTACGCTATCGAATCCATATCATCCAGAACGACGTTTCTCTCGAGAAGTTTAACAATAGGTCCTTCTATCGCGTAAACGTTGTCTTCCGCGTCGTAAGTGACGGTAAATTTCCTCGGGTCGTCCTTTTCGTAACTGAACTCCTCGAATTCGAGAGGCTTGGGCGCGGGCAATTCCGAAAGAATTTCCACTATTCTTTTAACGACTTCTTTAAGCCCCTCGCCCGTAACCGCCGTTATCGGGAAGACCTCGCGGCGATAATTGAGTTTCTTTTTGAATGCTTTTATATTCTCTTCCGCGCCGTAAACGTCGCACTTATTCAAAAGTACGATCTGCGGGCGTCTTGCGAGTTCCTTGCTGTATTTTCTGAGTTCCGCGTTGATTTTTTTATAATCCTCGTAAGGATCTCTCCCCTCGCTGCCCGATATATCCACCACGTGGACGAGGACGCGGGTTCTTTCTATATGCCTTAAAAATTCCGTACCCAGCCCCGTACCTTCGGACGCGCCTTCGATAAGCCCGGGAATATCCGCGCAGACGAAGTTGTCGTCATAGTATTTCACCACGCCGAGATTTGGCGTGAGAGTCGTGAAATGGTAATTCGCAATCTTAGGCTTCGCTGCGGAAATCTTTGATAACACCGTGGATTTTCCCACGTTGGGGAAACCAATAAGGCCGACGTCGGCAATCGTTTTGAGTTCGAGAATGACTTTCCTCATCTCGGTTTTTTCACCCGTCTGAGAAAAATGCGGAGCGCGACGTCTGCTCGTGCAGAAATGCACGTTGCCCTTGCCGCCGTTGCCGCCCTCCAGAACCATATGTTTCTGCCCGTCGTAATAAATATCGCAGATTATTCTGCCCGTTTCTCTGTCCTTAACGACCGTTCCGAGCGGAACGCCGATATAAACGTCCTCGCCGTTCTTGCCGTGGCAGTTGTTGGGCTCGCCCTTGCCGCCGTTTTCGGCAACGAATTTTCTCTTATACATAAAATCGATAAGACTGCTCTTGTGGCGGTCGCCCACGAAATATATGCTCCCGCCTTTTCCGCCGTCACCGCCGTCAGGACCGCCGTTGGAAACGCCTTTATATCTCAGAAACGAGGTCATTCCGTCGCCGCCGTCTCCCGATTTTAAAAACAAACTCTCTTTATCTACAAACATAATTTTACCTTTATTTTTCGCTTTTATTGCTATCGTTTACCGCTTTTTGTTTTCGCGCTTCGCCGCTTCGCAAATATCTTTTATAACGCACCTTTCGCACTCGGGATTGCGCGCCTTGCACGTTTGCCTGCCGTGATAAATAAGCGCATGGTGCATTCTGCTCCACAGATTTTTCGGCAGAATTTTCATCAGTTTCAGTTCCGTTTCAAGCGGAGTTTTTCCTTTCGCGAGGCCGATTCTCGCCGAAACCCTGAAAACGTGCGTGTCCACCGCTAATGCGTCCTGCCCGAAAGCAACGCTCGCAACGACGTTCGCCGTTTTTCTGCCCACGCCGCCGAGTTTCCTCAAATCCTCGATGTTTTCAGGCACTTTTCCGCCGTAATCGCGGACGATCGCCTCCGAAGCGGAAACGATATGCTCGGCTTTTGAGCGGTAAAGTCCGCAGGAAAAAATGTATTTTTCCAACTCTCCCGCGCCGAGCGCAACCATCTTTTCGGGCGTGTCGGCAACCTTGAAAAGTTCGGCGGTGACTTTGTTCACCCGTTCGTCCGTACACTGAGCCGAAAGAATCACCGCGACGAGCAATTCGTAAGGCGTATTGAATTTTAACGCAGGTTTCGGATTCGGATATTCTTTTATCAGCCTTTCCGAAACCTCGAGCGCGATTTTCTTGGTCATAACGCAATCTTAAAGCGGCAAGCGAAAATTTGCTTACCGCACAATTTTCGCTTGCCGCCTATATGATATCACAAAAAAGTATTTTTTACAATCAAATCCGGGGGATTTCGTTTATTTTTTGTTCAAACTCTTCTCACACTCGATTCAAATCCTTCTCACGCTCGTCCTGCCGCCGTTTATTTTAAGTTCGTAAAAACCCGTGAGCGACATAAGCGACAGTCTGCGGACGACTTCTTTTGCGTAATTAAGGTAAATTTTTGGGAATTTAGCCGATATTCCGCAACCGACGTGCGCCTCCGCGGGCGTGTTTATCGCCGAACTGTCTATCCCGCGCGATTGCATATATTCGATAAATTCCATCACCTGAGTTCTCGAACGGAACACCGCTATACAAAACGTCATTCGTTTTCTCCTTTGTTGGCATTATATGCTGATATTTTTAATATATATTTAACAAAAACTGCAATACGTCGCAAGTTCGTAGTTTTCGATTCCGAACTTCGGCGAACGGAGATTTATGATTTATTTCGACAATGCCGCGACCGGCGGCTTTAAACCTTCCGGATGTTACGAAGCGGCCATAAACGCGCTTAAAAACCTGAACGCCAATCCCGGGAGAAGCGGACACAGATTATCTCTGGCGGCTTCTTCCTCTCTTTTTGCGGCGCGTAAATCTCTCGCGAGGTTTTTCGGAGCGACGTCGCCCGAGCGCGTGGTTTTCATGCCGTCCTGCACTTACGCTCTCAACGCCGCGATTTTCGGACTTTATAAAAAGGGCGGCAGGGTCATCACGACGGTGACCGAACACAATTCCGTTCTTCGCCCGCTTTTCGAACTGGAACGGCGAGGCGAAATAACCCTGACGATCGTTACGCCCGAATCTTCCGCCGTGACTGCGGCGGACATAGAAAAAAACCTTTCGGACGACGTTTGCCTCGTTTGCGTGAACGGAGTTTCAAACGTAACCGGCACGGAAAACGACATCGACGGCATAGGCAGACTGCTGAAAAAGACAACCGCGCTTTTTCTGGTGGACGGCGCGCAGATGTCCGGTCACGTTCCGATAAACGCAGAAAGGCAGGCTATCGACGCGCTTTGCGTTCCCTCGCACAAAGGAATGCTCGGCATCGTCGGCGCGGGCGCGCTTATTCTCAGCAACAAAGCGCGGATTCGTCCGTTCGCGTTCGGCGGCACGGGTTTCGACACTTTTTCCAAAACCATGCCCGAAGATCTGCCCGAATCGCTCGAAGCGGGAACGATGAACCTCCCCGCGTGCCTTTCGATGAAAGAAGGCGCGGACTATCTTTCCGACAACGTAAATTACGTTTCAAATCAACTGAAAAATATGACCGAATACCTGATATCGGAACTCTCCGTAAGACCTTACGTGAAGTTATATTCCATTCCGAACAGAAGCGGAATCGTCGCGTTTTCGCATAACGATATTTCTTCGCAAGCACTTTCCGAGATTCTCTCCGAACGGTACGACATCGCGACGCGCGGCGGGTTTCACTGCGCGCCGCTTATGCACAAATTCCTGAAAACCGAAAAACTCGGGCTTGTGCGAGTGAGCCTAAGCCCGCAGAACACGAGAAAAGAAATAAACGCTTTTCTGTTTGCTCTCGGCGAAATTTCGCAATCGGTTTAATCGATTTTAGTCGGTTTGCCCTGCGGCTTTACGTTACGATTTCAAAGGCGTTATGATTTCAAACGCTTCACGACTTTGTCGAGCGTTTTGCGCTGACCGTCCGTCAGCATCGGCGAAATCATATTCGAAAAATCGTCGATGTCCTTATCGGACAAAGTGCCGTTCTTTCTGCCTTTTTCGGCTTCTTTGAGAATGGCTTTCATGATTTCGTCCGCGTTCTTCCCTTCGTACTTCGAAGCAAGCGCGGAAAACTGCTCGGCAATGTCCGCCGTGTTCGGGTTGTTTGCCTGTCCGTTTGCCTGTCCGTTTGCCTGCCCGTTTGCCGTTTGCCCGCCGGATTGCCCGCCCGGAACGTCGCTTTTTTTGAAGTCGTTGAAATCTTTCATAAAAAATCCTCCGTCAAAATCATTTTATGATGATAACGGAAAAAAATGTTAACGAGGAAAACAAAATGAATTTTGCGCCCCTACTTCTGATATTGCTTTATTTTTGGAAAAACAACCCGTCGTGGTTTAAAAACGTGCTGCCGAGGCTGGATTTGCCGTCGTTTGCGCCGCTTTTTAAAATTCTCGGCTTGAGCGACAAAACCGTGAACTTTTTAACGTCGGAAAAATTCGCCGCCGCGCTTTCCGCGGCTTTCGAAAACGACTCCGCCGATTTTAAAAGCATTCTGCCCGCGCTTATAGGGCTGTTTTCTTCTCAGGATAAATCCGAAGAAGAAAAAAAGGCGGCTTCGGAAGAAAAACCTTCCGAAGCCGCCGACGTAAACGCCGTGTATTTCGCGCCGGTTAAAGACATTATGCCCGAAGATATTTCCGAAAGCCTTTCGGAATATCTCCACTGAATCTCGCCAAAGCGACTTACACAATCCTCGCGAAATTCAACCGATTGCCGGCAAAAATCGGCATTAATCGACTTATAGACCGATTTATATCTCTATCCTGTTTTTACTCGACACCACTTCGCAAATCGCGCGCGACACCTCGCGGGGAATCATATCGATCACTCTGCCGCTTTCTATCGCCTTGATGAACGTGACGATTTCGTATCTTATGCCCTCGCCGTTGAGTTGATAAAAATATCTCTTGTTGTTTTCGGGATTTTCGTAACGGATCTCGAAATAATCGGTTTTCCACCAGGGCGCAGGAACGTAAACATAGCCTTTCGTGCCGGAAACCACGAGTTCGCCCTCGGACTTGACGCCCTTGCCAACCTTAACCGTCGCGACGGCGGAGCCGTAAGTGAAATCGATTTTAGAGAACAAATCGTAGCTCTTATCCTCGTCCGCAAACGAAGAAATTATGCGCACGTCCTTATAGTTTGTGCCGAGAAGTTGAAACACGGGAAGAAGGGCGTTAGGCCCCCAGTCGCAACTGCTGTTCCAGTTCTTTTTATAGTAATCGGGATCGCCGTTCTCGTTCGAACGCAAACTCGTACAAGTCGCATCGACGGAAACGACGTCGCCTATCGCGCCGCTTTCGACCAGAAGAAGCATTCTCGCATAAGCGGTGGAATACGCCGTTTTGATCGCGTCCATAAGGATAAGCCCGCTCTTTCCGGCTATTTCGTAAAGTTCGTCGCAGTCCTTGCCGCTGAGCGCGACGGGGCTTTCGCAAATGACGTGCTTGCCGTTCTTCAAAGCCTTTTTGATCTGCTCGTAGTGCAAAGTCGGGTGCGAAGCGATATAAAGCGCGTCCGACGCTTCCAGAATTTTATCGAAATCGTCGGTTATGAGTTCGAGGTCTCCATATTCTTCGGCGTCCTTTTTGTTTTGCGAGCACAACCCCGAGATTTTGCAGCCGTTGACGAATCTGCTCTCGTTGACGAACTTCCTGAGCAGCGGAATTTCGCCGACAACGCCGAGCCTTATCATTCGGTTTTCGGTTCTTATATCCGTACTTGAAACGCCCGTCGTCCGCGGCAGATAAACGACCTTGCAGAAACTGCCGAGATAATCGAATTTTCCTTCCCAATCGGAGCCGACGGCGAAAATATCGACGCCGTACTTTCTGATATCGTCGATTTTCTGTCCGTCGTATTCCTCGACGATAACTTCGTCCGCAATGCCGAGCGCGCGCACAGCCTCGATTCTTTCGCTGAGCGTTTGCTGATTGTTGATTTTGCCTCTCGTGCGGTCGTAATCGTCGCTCGTTACGCCGACGATCAATTCGTCGCCGAGCGCTTTCGCCCTTTCGAGAAGTTTGACATGTCCGTAATGAAGAACGTCGAACGTTCCGTAAGTGATAACTTTTATCATCCGATGCCTTGCGTTAAATCCTTAAAATCGTTAAACTTTAAAGTCGTTAAAATATTTTTCTTGCGCGCATATCTTCGAGCGCGTTGAAAAGCGTGTCGTAATCGGCTTTTGTGAGTGCGCCGATATGCCCCACTCTGAAAATCTTGTCTTTAAGTTCGCCGCCGTTCGGACAAATCCAGATGCCGTACTCGTCCTTTAAAACGGTGAAAATCGTATACGCGCTTACGCTCCCCTCGGGCGAAAGCGAAGTGACCGCGTTCGACGGCGATTCCGAAACCGTTTTAAACGGAAACGCTTTGATCCTCTCTCTGAAATATGCGGCAAGTTCGCCGACGCGCTTAACTTCCGCGTCCGCTCCGCCCGTTTCGTCTATCCTGCGTAATCTCGCGTTTATCTGCAAAAGCGTTCCCACGGCGGGAGTAAAAGGCGTTTGCCCTCTTTCGCCGTTTTCAAGCGCGCGTTTCAGGTCGAGATACATGCACCCCGAATCGGTGTTTTCTATTCTCTTCAAAGCCCTCGGCGACATAACGATTATCGATACTCCCGGCGGGCATGCGAGAGCCTTTTGCGAACCGGTCATAAGAATATCCGCGCCGATTTTTTCCATATCCAGTTCGTCGGCAAGGAAAGAACTTATCGCGTCCGCGATGAGGAAAATACCGTTCCTTTTGCAGAACTCGCCGATTAAATTCATATCGTAACGAACGCCCGTGGACGTCTCGTGAACGTTGACAAGAAACGCCGTGTAACCCTTGTTTTCAAACGGCAGAAGACGTTCTTTCGTCAACGCCTTGCCCGTTTCGAGAACGATATCGTCGTGAGGAATTTGGTGAATATCGAGTATTTCCGCGAAGCGATGACCGAACGAACCACCGTTTACGACTATCGCCTTGTCGTTTTTCGTGAGAGTGTTGATAACGGAAGCCTCCATCGATGCCGTGCCGGAACCGGTTATGAAAACCGCCCGCGCGCCCTTCGGGGCTTTCGCGAATTTTAAAACGAGTTTTTCGTTTTCAAACATTACTTCGGAAAACTCCGGAGTTCTGAAATAAGGCACCTGATTCGAGCCTATTTCTCTTACGTAATCCTCGGACTGAACCGGTCCGACGCTAAAGTTCAACATTATAGTTCACTCCTTTTCTGTTTGAGATACTCTTTTCCTTTTTATCGATTCGATTCTTTTTTATTATACCATTTATCCTCGGTTTTTGCAATCGTATTATAAGCGTTATAATATATTAAGATAATTTTGAGGTTCTCTTTTCCTTTTTACCAATTCGATGCTTACTAAATTATTCTTTATTATACCATTCATCCGCGGTTTTTGCAATCGTAATATAAGTATTAAGATAATAATGTATAGTAAAGAGTAAAGCGCCCCGCGGTTGCCTCTAGCAACCGCGGGGCGCAGTGAATAAAACAAATAATGAGTAATTTATTTCTGCTTGTAAACGGTGAGATCTTCGCCGTCATAATCGACTATCGCCGTGTCACCCGGCTCGAAAAATCCGCCGATGATCTTTTTAGCGATAAGCGTTTCCACCGTGTGCGAGATAAATCTCTTGAGCGGACGAGCGCCGTAAACGGGGTCGTAACCGCTTTTCACGATGTAGTCCTTCGCCGCTTCGGTTACGGTGAGCGAAATATTCTTCTCCGCAAGTCTGTCCGAAAGCCCTTTAAGGAACAAATCGATAATCTTGCCTATTTCCTCTCTCGTAAGCGGTTTGTAGAACACTATCTCGTCGAGCCTGTTCAAAAATTCGGGGCGGAACGACTTTTTCAGAAGCATGTTCACCTCGTTTTTCGCCTCTTCGGTTATCTCGCCTTTATCGTCTATGCCGTCGAGAATAATCGACGAACCGAGATTGGACGTGAGGATAATAACCGTATTTTTAAAGTCAACCGTTCTGCCTTGCGAATCGGTGATTCTGCCGTCGTCAAGCACTTGCAAAAGTATGTTGAAAACGTCCGGATGAGCCTTTTCGATTTCGTCGAACAAAACCACGGAGTAAGGTTTTCTTCTCACTGCTTCGGTAAGTTGTCCGCCGTCCTCGAAGCCGACGTATCCCGGGGGAGCGCCGATGAGCCTTGAAACCGAGAACTTTTCCATATACTCGCTCATATCGATTCTGATCATATTTTTCTCGTCGTCGAAGAGCGCCTTAGCAAGAGTTTTTGCGAGTTCCGTCTTGCCGACGCCTGTAGGACCGAGGAACAAAAACGAGCCTATAGGTCGATTAACGTCGGAAATTCCCGCTCTCGAACGAAGAATCGCCTCCGCCACGCTCCTCACCGCTTCGTCCTGCCCGATAACTCTTTCGTGAAGAATATCTTCAAGCCTTAAAAGTTTTTCGCGCTCGCCTTCCATGAGTTTCGCAACGGGAATGCCCGTCCATCTGCAGATGATTCTCGCAACGTCTTCTTCAGTGACTTTGTCGTGAAGAAGTTCGTTTTCGTCGCCGCGGGTTTTGCTTTCCGCTTCGGCAAGTTCCTTTTTGAGTTCGGGGAGTTTGCCGTAACGCAGTTCCGCCGCCTTGTTAAGGTCATACGACCTTTCGGCTCTGTCGATTTCCGCGCCGAGCGATTCTATCTCTTCTCTCAGTTTCTGAACTCTGTTGATGTTCGCCTTTTCGTTGATGAGTTTTGCGTTCATCGCGGAATATTTTTCCTTGAGCGCAGCCAACTCCTCCCTTATGTCCGAAAGACGTTTTTTCGAGAGTTCGTCCGTTTCTTTTTTGAGCGAAGTTTCCTCGATTTCGAGTTTCATTATCTTTCTCGAAACGTCCTCCATTTCAGAAGGCATCGAGTTCATTTCGGTTTTTATCATCGCGCACGCCTCGTCCACAAGGTCGATAGCCTTATCGGGCAAAAACCTATCCGTGATATACCTGTTGGACAAAACCGCCGCCGAAACAAGCGCGTTGTCCTGAATTTTAACGCCGTGGAAAACTTCGTACCTTTCCTTAAGACCTCTTAAAATGGCGATCGTGTCTTCAACCGTCGGTTCGTTGACCATAACAGGCTGGAAACGACGCTCCAAAGCCGGGTCTTTTTCGATATATTTTCTGTATTCATCGAGCGTGGTCGCTCCGATGCAATGCAGTTCGCCCCTTGCGAGCATAGGCTTTAAGAGGTTGCCCGCGTCCATCGCGCCGTCCGATTTGCCCGCGCCGACTATGGTGTGGAGTTCGTCGATGAACAAAATGAGTTTGCCTTCGCTCTTCTTCACTTCGTTGAGGACGGCTTTGAGCCTTTCCTCGAACTCGCCGCGGAATTTCGCCCCGGCGATAAGCGCGCCGATATCCAGCGAAAACAGTTTTCTGTCCTTAAGATTTTCCGGCACGTCGCCTTTCATTATTCTTATGGCAAGCCCCTCGGCGATTGCCGTTTTACCGACGCCCGCCTCGCCGATAAGCACGGGGTTATTCTTCGTTTTTCTCGAAAGAATGCGGATGACGTTTCTTATTTCGTCGTCTCTGCCGATAACGGGGTCGAGTTTTCCGCTGCGAGCCTTTTCCACAAGTTCCGTGCCGTATTTGTTAAGCACGTCGTAAGTTTCCTCGGGGTTGTCGCTCGTCACTCTCGAACTGCCTCTCACTTCTGCGAGAACTCTGAGATAATCGTTCGCGGTTATCCCGTAACTGCAGAAAAGAGTTTTGAGTCCGTCGGACGGCTTTTCTATAATACCGTAAAGAATATGTTCGACCGAAACGAAATCATCGCGCATTTCTTTCGCCTTTCTCTCGGCGACGGAAAGCGCGTCCGAAAGATTCCTCGAAAGGGTTTCGCCCGCGTTTGACGATCTGTTAAGTCCGCCTATAAGTTGATTAACGTCGTTTTTTAACCCCTCAACGGAAACATTCATCCGTTTGAAAATCTGCGGAATCAAACCGTCGGCGTCGTTTAAAAGAGCCGAAAGAACATGTTCCTCGGAAACCTCCGCCGAGCCGTATTCCTTGGCGATATTCACCGCCTCGTTGATCGCTTCGGCAGATTTTTGAGTTAAGTTCTGCATATTCATAATATCACCTTCTTTGTTTTTAAGTTTTTGACAAACGCCTTTTCGACAGCCGCAGCGGCAACCGCTTCGTCGCAGGATAAATAGCAATTCAGATATTCGTCGAATTCTCTTACGAACTCGCCTATAGCCTCGCCGAGTTCTTCTGCGCCGGCGTTCTCGGGGCGGACGAACACTCTTATGAATCTTCCGTCCTGATAAAAATACGCGCGCTCGCCGATATACTTCTTTTCGAGAGAAATAAACAACGCATAAAACCCTTCCATCGCACGGAAAAGTTCTTTGCTTTGCGAGCGGAGCGAAATTTTCAGTTGTCCGAGGTCGCCCGCGGGGAACAACTCTACCTGATAACGAAGCGTGGGATTATATCTGTAATGCAGCGCACTCTGCACCTGCGCCATCGCAAGCGACGCGTTGTTGGTGAATCTGAGTCCGCTCACCGCGCCGATGAACTGCTCCATTTTAAGAAGCATTCTTTCCATCTGCGCCTCGGGCGTTTCCACGTCGAGATACTCCGAAAGAATTTTGTTGAGCATCACCGAGCGGCTCACTCCGTTTTTAAAAGCAAGCCTGTCGAGTTCTTCGACAAGATCGTCTCTTAAAATCACGCTGTACATCGATTTTTCCATCTGCATTCGTCCTCTGCGTTTATTTTCAGCAATATTGTAACTTATGATTTGTAATTTGTCAAGCGTTTTATATAACTTTATTTGCAAAATATTTTTCTCGTTCGTTTTACTTTTCTCTTGCGATGTGCTAAAATATAATTATGGACAATATAGAATTCGTTAAAAACAGGCTGGAAAAATATGGCGCGGAAATTTACGAATACCGCGGCGTGAAGTTTATAGGAATAAAAAATCCTTATTCGGATAACAATATGGCAATAACCTTCGGAAACGAAGAAAACGTGATGGAATTCACCTATCAGACGGCGAGATTTGCCGCCGGCGACCTCGAAGGACTTATCGCCCACGCGGAGAAGTTTTTGAAAAACGAACTTTGCGCGGCGGAGTTTTTCCTCGGCGGAAAAAGGCTGTTCGGAGGCTCGAGAACCGTTGCGGGAACGGATTTTTCTTCTCTCGACGAACTGCTTGGGTGGTACTGCGGCGGAAACGAGAAAATCGCAGAAAACCTGCGCGGATTTTTCAAAAACGACGGAATAACTCTCGCCGCGCTCTGCTGGAACGGAAAAGCCGACCGCCACGTCAGAATTCTTCCCGACGGAAAAATCGAAAACATTTAAACAAAAATCGAAAATATTTAAACAAAAATATATAAGAGGTTGATAAAATGAAAAACGTTATAGTAATTACGGGCGCAAGCAGCGGAATCGGCAAGGAGTTTGCGGAACTTCTCGACAAGAAAATAAGCGCGGACGAAATCTGGGCGATCGCACGCAGAAAAGAAAAACTCGAAGAACTCGGCGACATTTTAAAAACGCCGGTAAAGCCCGTTTCTCTCGACCTTTCCGACGTTTCCAACGTTAAAATATATAAGGACATGCTCGAAGCGGAAGAGGCGAACGTGAAAATGCTCGTGAACTGCTCGGGCTACGGGAAATTTAATCATTACGAAAACATTTCGCCCGAAGTAAATCAGAATATGATAGACCTCAACGTGAAAGCCGTCGTCGCGATGACCGACGCGACTTTGCCGCATATGGAAAAGGGCGGCAAAATAATCAACATTGCGAGTTGCGCGGCGTTTCAGCCTATCCCCTATATCAATATTTACGCGGCGACGAAAGCGTTCGTTTTAAGTTATACGAGGGCTTTGAACGTAGAACTAAAATACAAAAACATTACCGCGACGGCGGTTTGCCCCTACTGGACGAAAACGGAATTTTTCGACCGCGCCGTGGTTAAAGACGAAAAAACGGTTATCATAAATTACGGCGTTATGTACGACCCGAAAAAAGTCGTTCTCAAGGCTTTTAACGACGCAATGAAAGACAAAGACGTTTCCGTTTACGGCGGAACGAACAACTTCCAGCGTTTTTTAACGAAAATCCTGCCGCACAAACTCGTTATGAAAGTGTGGTGTCGCCGTCAGAAATTCAACGGCACGCCCGACATAAGATAAATAAACCATATAAAACAGCGCGGGCTTCGGCAGCGAAATTTCGCCGCCGAAGCCCGCGCTTTAAGTTTTTCAAGTCAAAATTCAGTATAGCTTTGTATAAATCCCCTGCTCTTCGAGCCATTCGAGAGCAAGTCTTACCCATTCCGGCGCGGAAACCGACATGTTGTCAACGGCGTCGGAATTTTTATAAACGGTGGCGTCGGCAACGGACAAGCCGTGCTGACCTTTCCCGAAAACGTGAACGGACACGGGAACTTTGCGTTCCTTATATTTAAGCGCGGCGAGCAAGGCGTTATCGCACGGCACAACCCCGTCGTTAAAGGTTGACCAGATGAACGCCGGCGCGGAATTTTCGTCGATAAGATTGAGAATGTCAACCTTATCATACAGGTCTTTTCTGTCCTCCCCGCAAAGGAATCTGAAACTGTCGATATGCCCGCAGCATTCCGGATTGCACGTGATGACGGGATAACTCAGCACTACGGCGTTGGGCTTAGCGCATACCGGCGGTTTGAAAACTTCGCCGACCGACGGACAATTGTGGCAACTGCCGAGCATAGCGCAGAGATGCCCGCCGGCAGAAAAGCCGACGGCGGCTATCTTTTCCGCGTCGATATGCAACTTTTCGGCATTCAACCTGAGATAAGCGACCGCCATTTCCGCTTCCGCGATCTGATAAGGATATTTCACCGTCGAATCGCACGCGACGGAGTAATTCAACACGAACGCGTTGAACCCCGCGGCAAAAAACTTCAAAGCGACGGGTTCGGCTTCTCTGTCGCTCACCATATAATAAGCCCCGCCCGGAATGACGATCATTGCGGGCAATTTCCTTCCGGGATCTATCTCCGGTGAAAGCGCGGCGACGTAAGTCGTGAGATATCCCCTTGCCCCCTCGGGCTTTTTAACTTTAAAATATTCGTACAAATCGATGATTTCCGTTTTCATATATTTCTCCTGTGTAATTGATTGCAAATCGCATTTCAATTATACCACCCTGCGCGGAAAAAGAAAAGAAAATCAACGTAAAAAAATCATAGAATATTTTACCTTTCGTTTGCTTTTATCGTTTCGATTTGTTATAATTGATTATATGCAGCCGGCGGACAATCGAACGCCTCGCGGTAAGCCATGGGAGAAAGTTATACTTATGAAAAAAATCGGCTTCGACAGCGAAAAATACCTTACCTTACAATCAGAAAAAATTCTTGAAAGAATAGACGAGTTCGGCGGAAAACTCTACATAGAATTCGGCGGAAAACTCTTCGACGATTTCCACGCGGCGAGAGTTCTCCCGGGTTTCGCGCCCGACAATAAAATAAAAATGCTCGGCAAACTGAAAGACAGAGCCGAAATCGTCATTGTCATCAACAGCCACGACATAGAGAGAAACAAGGTGAGAGCCGACCTCGGCATCACTTACGACCTCGACGTTTTAAGACTCCTCGACGTTTTCAAGAGTTACGGGCTTTACGTAGGCAGCGTCGTTCTCGCCCAGTTCACCGAAGAAAACGACCCCGCGAAGGCGTTCGAAACGAAACTCGCTTCTCTCGGCATAAAAACTTACAGACATTATCCGATAAAGGGTTACCCGAACAACATTCCGCTCATCGTAAGCGAAGAGGGTTACGGCAAGAACGACTTTATCGAAACGACGAAAGATCTCGTGATAATCACCGCGCCCGGTCCCGGTTCGGGGAAAATGGCGACCTGCCTTTCCCAACTTTATCAGGAACACAAACGCGGACATAAAGTCGGTTACGCGAAATACGAAACTTTCCCGATCTGGAATCTGCCGCTCAACCATATGGTTAACCTCGCTTACGAGGCGGCGACCGCCGACCTTAACGACGTGAATATGATTGACCCGTGGCACCTCGCCGCTTACGGTAAACAAGCCGTAAACTATAACCGCGACGTTGAAATTTTCCCTGTTTTAAACGCGATTTTCGAGCAGATTATGGGAAAATCGCCCTATAAATCTCCCACGGATATGGGTGTGAATATGGCGGGCTACGCCATTTCGGACGACGCAGTTTGCGTTGAAGCGGCAAAACAGGAAATAATAAGAAGATATTTCAACGCGCTCGCCCGCGAAAGAAGAAACGACCTCGACTCTTCGGAATCGGACAAAATCGCGCTGATTATGAAGGGCAACAACATCGACGTGAACGAACGCAAAGTTTATGAAGTCGCCAACCGGATTTCGCTCGAACGCGACTGTCCCGTCGCTGCAATGGAACTTGACGACGGAACGATAATCACCGGCAAAACGAACGACCTTTTCGGCTGTTCTTCGAGCATGATTCTCAACGCGCTTAAACATCTTGCGGGAATAAGCGACGACGTTGATCTTATATCGAAAAATTCGATTATCCCCATTCAGGATCTGAAAATAAAATATCTCGGCAGTAAAAACCCGAGACTCCACGTGGACGAAATGCTCATCGCGCTTTCTTCTTCCGCCGAACACGACGAAAACGCCGCGCTCGCGATAAAACAGTTGCCGAAACTGCGCGACTGCGAAGTGCATACGACCGTTTTGCTCGCGCATAACGACGAGAAGTTTTACAGAAAACTCGGCATCAGGCTTACTTCCAACCCGATTTTCAAGGACAGAAGAAACGCTCACTGACAGTTTTAAACAATATAATATAATCAAATCGGCGGCGGCTCGCTTTTAAAATGCGAGCCGCCGCCTTTAACCATCATTGAAACGTCTTTCACCTTTCAAGATACTTCTTCATTTTTTCTTCCAGATCGCCCGCCCCGAGGACGAGAACGACGTCGCCGTGCTTTACTTTTGCATAAATATAAGCGAGCAAGCCTCTCACATCCTCGAAGTATTCCGCGTCAGGCAAAAGCAAAGCAAGTTCCTTCGCGCTGCCGCCCTTCATATACTCTTCTCTCGCCGGATATGTCTTGAACAAAACGAGATTTTCCGTTTCCGAAAGCACTTTTACGAACTTATCCTTCAAAAAAATCGTCCTGCTGAATGTGTGCGGCTGAAAAACGGTGTAAATCTTCCCTTTTTTCGCCTCTTTCATCGTTTTTATCGATTCGGCGATTTCCGTCGGGTGGTGCGCGTAATCGGCAAAAACCTCCGCGCCGGCAAGGTTGCCGATATGCTCGAACCGCCTTTCCGCACCCCTGAAACTTTCAAGTCCTTTCTTTATTTTCTTAGGGCTTATTCCGCACAAAAAAGCACATGCGGCTGCCGCCAAAGCATTGTAAACGTTATGCCCGCCGAACGTTTTCAGCGCGATTCTCTCGCTTTTCGCGCCGTAAATATAGAGATCAAAGGAATATTTTCCGCCCTTTTGCGTTATGTCGGCGGCGTAAAAATCGCATTTATCGCCAAGCCCGAAAGTCACGGCGTTTCCGCCGTCGTAAGCGGAGAGCGCGCTGTCGTCCGCGTTGATTATCGCTTTGAACGCCCTTTTAAGATAGTCGAAATAAGTGTTTTTAAGTTCGTCGCGATCCTTATAACAATCAAGATGATCGGCTTCGGCGTTCAGACACACGGCGTAATCCGCATCGAAAAAATTGAGATTCTTTTTATACTCGCACACTTCGCTTATGAAATATTTCGCTCCTTTCACCGCGCAGTTGCCGTATTTTAAATCGAATCCGCCTATATGCGCCGTGAAACGCTCGTTTGCTTCATCGAACACATGAGCAAGCATACACGTGACGGTGGTTTTTCCGTGACAGCCGCAAACGCCTATCTTCTTGGAGAAATTTTCGGAAACTATTTTCAGAAGTTCGGCGCGTTTGAGAACATATAACTTGTCTTCGACGGCTTTTTTCAGTTCGGAATTTTCCGCTTTTATCGCGTCGCTATACACAACGACGTCTTTCCCCTCGACGTTTTCGGCAGTCTGACCGATATAAATCGTCACGCCCTCTTCGGCGAGTTTTTCAAGGTTTTCGCTCGGCGCGATATCGCTTCCGCTCACGTTGAACCCGACCGCCAGAAGATAACGGGCGAGCGAACTCATGCTCACCCCGCCCACGCCGATAAAATGCACGTTTAAAGTTTTTTTATCCGTTTTCATACCAAAATATATGCCGAAAATTGTGGGTTTATTTATTTTTCGGACAAAAAACGGCAAATTTTACGAAATTTTTATTTTTTTGTTGAAAATTCTGTTAAAATATGGTATAATCCGATACGAGACATGGTTTTATAGAAAAACAACATAGTTTCACAAAAAATATGACAGGCGGAAAATTTATGAAAATCACAGACGTAAGAATCAGACTCGTCGCGAAAGACGATTCAAAACTCAGGGCGGTCGCGTCCGTAACCATTGACGATTGCATCGCGATTCACGACATTAAAATCATCGACGGCAACGACGGATATTTCGTATCCATGCCGGCAAGAAAGAACAGCAAGGGCGAATATAAGGACATAGTTCACCCGATAAACAACGAGGCGCGCGCCGAAATGCTGAACGCTATTATGGAAGCCTACAAAACCGAACTCGCAAAAGAAGAAGCGTAAAACGCAAACACGAAAAAATCAGGAATTTAAAAACCGCGGAAATTGCTCCGCGGTTTTTTTATTAAATTTTCGGTTGCTCACTCCGAAACGGAAAAGACGTAATCGCCGATGACGAAACTCTTCGTTTCATCTCCCGGCGTTATCTTTTTCGGCGAAAAAGACCCTTCGCCCGTTTTTTTATAAAGGCTTTCTTTCTTTGTCCAGAGCGACAAAATTTCTTCGGCAAAAAGCGTTCCGAACTCGCCGGTCGACTCGCTCATTCGATTCAAAAAAGCCTCGATAAACGACTTATCGGCGCACTTTTTCAAAAATTCGACTTTATATTCAACGTCTATTCCGCAAGGCTTATCGGACACGATTACCGCCGACGCACCGTGAGAATGACTGAGCGAAAACCATAGTTTATCGCAAATCCACTTGCCGTTTTCCGTTTTTGAAAACGAAAGTTCTTCGGGCTTATAACCGAATTTTCTTTCTATGGCGACAAGCAGAAGTTGCCACACGGCGAGTTTTTCCCGCCTTACTTTTTCACTCCTTGTTTTTGTAATCTCTTCCGCTCTTTGCGGCGGATAAACGTTATCGTATATTTTTTCATCTGCGGCGAACGCCCCCGAACAATCGAACGAACAATCGCACGGATATTCCGGGACCTCGAAAAAATCATACTCCGAAAAACCGTCCGGAATACCCTTTTCGAAAGCGACGTAAACGCCGCTCGTGTTTTTCTCGTTCAGAATAGCAACAAACATTTTTCGCTCGCTTTTTACGCAGATTCACACGCGAACCGCGCCGGGAGTATGCCGGGCGCCTGAACATGTGTCTGAATATATTTTAGCATAAGGCGACGAAAAAAGCAACGTTTCACCCTAAAACCACGTCCATAATCATCATAAGAATAAACCCGGCTATCGCGCCGACGGCAAGTTTCAGTCCGTCGTTTTTCCCTTCGGCGTTCAGTTCGGAAAACACCACAAAGAGCATCGACCCCGCGGCGAAAGCCATGAGATACGGCATAAGAGCCGATATAAAACTGACTGCGACAAAACCTATCGCTCCGCTTATCGGTTCAACCGCGCCGCTTATTACCCCCTTGAAAAAAGCCTTCTTTTTGCTGTAAATTTTCCTTGCGGGAAGAGTTATCGCCGCGCCTTCGGGAAGATTCTGCAAACCTATTCCGAGCGCGACGGAAACGCCCGCAACCGCTCCCGCGCCGGAAAGAATTCCGCTGCCGAGAGCAAATCCGACGGCTATTCCCTCGGGGATATTGTGCGCCGTCATCGCAACGAAAAGTCGATTGAAACCCGCCTTTTCGTCCTCGGGAAAAACAAACGCGAAAACGAGAATGAACGCACCGCCGGCGGCTATCCCGAGCGCGATTTTAAGCGCGGCGTGTTCCCCCGCAGATTCGAGCGCGGGCAATACGAGCGACCAGAGCGACGCCGCCACCATTACCCCGCCCGAAAAACCGTTGAGATACGGAAACCATTTTCCGAAACTTTTTTCCGGAATAAAACACGCAAGCAGCGCGCCCGTAACCGTCATCGCGAAAATAAAAGACAAACCGAAAATTACGGCAAAAGCGTTCCCCATCTTTTCTCCTTTGTTAAAAAATCGACATAGGGATTCCATTCGTCATCACTAGTTATTTTTGCAGCGATAAACCGATTTATGCGGCGTTTAACGCCGCTCGTAGTACGGCAAGTACAACTTCGGGCGTTTGCCTTGCCTAAACGAGCCGCGTTGCGGTCGGTTTCTCATCCGCAAAAATGCTTCGCACCGAAAAGAGCGCATTTTTTGATGATTTTTTGCGAACGTGAGGGTTGCTGTACTTGACGTACTGCGCCCGAACGGTCGCGGAAAATGGCGAAAAAGACGCCTTTTCGGTAATTAGTGATAACGAATGGAATCCCTAAGAAAATTTTTTTAAAGGCAACTTAAAATCTTTTCGGAGAACTGTTTGCAATGTCGTTATAATTGGTTTTAGCGGTTATTTAAACACAAA
>JALETB010000114.1 GCA_022781715.1 Clostridiales bacterium
AACGTAAGAAGTGAGGTCGGCGGAAGAGATCAGATCCTTGACGAAAAACAGCCCGCCCGCGGCGAACGCAACGAGATAAAGAATATCCATCGAAAGGCTCATAGCCGTGTTAAATCGACTCATAGCCTTATATTGCAACGAACGCGCGGCTTTAAGCCCTTTGTTCGCGACGGCGAATTTTTCCTTTTCGTGCCGCTCGGCGGTATAAGATTTTGCCACCCTTATTCCCGAAATGGAACTTTCCACCGCGGCGTTGATTTCCGAAGTTTTCTCCCTCGACACGGAAAAGGAATGAATCAGACTCAGGCGCAATCTCGACGCAACGAAAACCATAACAGGAATTATCGCAAGCAGAATAAGCGAAAGCCACGGATTGATGAAGCATATCATTATGAGCGCGCCGATAATGGAAAGCGCGGACAAAAATACGTCCTCCGGCCCGTGGTGAGCAAGTTCCGAAACCTCAAACAGGTCGTTTATAAGCCGCGACATTATCGAGCCGACTTTGGTTTCGTCGTAATAAGTGAACGGCAGTTTTTGCAGATGCGCGAAAAGTTCCGCGCGCATATCTCCCTGAATGCGCACGCCCACGACGTGTCCCCAGTAAACGATAATGTAATTCAGCGCGGCTTTAAGCAGAAAAATTCCGAGCAGAACCGCCGAAAAAATAAGGACGTAATCAAGTTGCTTGACCTCGATGATTTTGCCCGCGATTTTCGGGTAAGCAAGGTTTAAAACCGAGACCGTGAACGCGCAGACCATATCGAGGATAAAAAGTTTCATATGCGGTTTATAATAACTCGCGAATTTTTTGAGCATTTTCTTCTCCGTAACCGTCTATTGAGCAGGAAAAACGCAAATTAATCGACTTATAGACTGGTTTATTCTGTGTATAAAATATCGTCGGCAACAGTTTTGTAAAAAGCCTTTTTCACGTCAGAAGCGCGGCGGCGGGAGGCGAGAAGCCACATAAGTTTCGCAACCACCGCTTCAGGCGTCATATCGTAAGACTCTAAAAAACCGTACTTCTCTTTCAGTCTTTTCCCCACCTTGTAAACCGTCATGTCGCTGCCTTCGTTCACGACCTGCGTGCACATGACGAGTATTTTGCCCTTTTTGCGCCACTTGTCGATAATGTCGTAAAACCCGAATTTTTCGCCGGACGGAATTCCTCCCGTGCCGAAACTTTCGATTATCACGGCGTCGTGCAGTTCGAAATACTTGTCGAGAATAAGCGGGTTCGCGCCCGGAATGAGTTTAAACAGCCCCACTTTTTTATCGAGTTCGCGATAAAATTTCGGCTTGCCTCTTCTCCGCGTTTTGTCGTATTGCATAACGCGCCCGTCCTGAATTATAGCCGTGTAAGGGAAATTTATGCTCGAAAAGGCATTGTAACTCTTGCTTCTCGTCTTTTTCGCCCTCGTTCCCTTTATCACTTTGCCGTCGAAAACTATCTGCACGCCGTTGGCATACTTCGAACAACAATACAAAAAACTGTCCGAAAGGTTGGTTTTCGCGTCGGTTATGTCCATATCGATAGGCTTCTGCGAACCCGTTATGACGATAGGTTTGGGGCTGTTCTGAATGAGATAGGAAAGCGTCGCCGCCGTATAAGCCATGGTGTCCGTGCCGTGGCAGATGACGAAACCGTCGTATTCATCATAATTTTTTTCGATTACGTCCTCTAAGACGAGCCAGTCGTCGGCGCAGATATTCGTACTGTCGATATTCATCGTCTGCAAGGACGACGGAATACAGTACTCCCTGATTTCGGGAACGTAAGACAAAAGTTCGTCCGAAGTGAGCGACGGAGTCAATCCGTCCTCGCTTTTTTTAGAGGCGATCGTTCCGCCGGTCGCTATCATCAATATTTTTTTTAGTTGTATATTCATATCAAGATAATACCACATTATAAAAAAAAAGTCCACATTTTCCGTTTGCCGTTGCCGTTTATTTGACAATTTTATCGGCAAAGTTTATACTGTATTACGTATTTTTTAACAGAGGTTAAATATGGACGTAAGAAACGACGTAAGAAACATCGCCATAATAGCGCACGTAGACCACGGCAAAACCACCCTCGTGGACGCGCTTTTGAAGCAAAACAACATTTTCAGGACCAACGAAGTGGTTGCGGAAAGAGTTATGGACAGCGGCGATATCGAAAGAGAAAGAGGAATCACCATCCTCGCAAAGAACACCGCGCTTAATTACAAAGGCACGAAAATCAACATCATCGACACGCCCGGTCACGCCGACTTCGGCGGAGAGGTTGAACGTATTTTATCTATGGTGGACGGCGTCGTTCTGCTCGTGGACGCGGTGGAAGGCTGCATGCCCCAGACGAGATACGTTCTTAAAAAAGCGTTGTCGCTCAACAAAAAGCCCGTCGTCTGCATCAACAAAATCGACAAGGGCGGCGATCTGAACGCCACTATCGACGGAATCATCAATCTGTTCATAGAACTCGGCGCGAACGACGACCAACTCGACTTCAAGGTTGTTTACGCAAGCGCGAAACAGGGCTGGGCGAAAAAAGAACTCGCTGACGAGAGCGACAATATGAACCCCTTGCTCGACACTATTCTTTCCGAAATCCCCGCGCCGCAAGGCGAACTCGACGCGCCCCTTCAGGCGATTATCTGCAACGTCGATTACGACGAATACGTCGGCAGAATCGGCATAGGCAGAATAGTGAGAGGCAAAATCAAGGACGCTCAGCCGATAACGGTTATCCACACCGACAAAACCACCACGAACGCGAGAGTGGGCAAACTCTATCAGTTCGAGGGACTTAAACGTACGGAAGTTCTCAGCGCGGAAATGGGCGACATAATCGCCGTTTCGGGCATAGAAAACATAAACATAGGCGAAACCATCTGTTCGCCCGACTGCATCGAACAACTTCCCTTCGTCGCAATCGACGAGCCGACCGTTTCGATGTACTTCATGGTAAACAACAGTCCGTTCGCGGGCAAGGAAGGCAAATACGTAACTTCCCGCCACCTGCGCGCGAGACTTTTCAAGGAAATCGAAACCAACGTTTCGATGAAGATAGAAGAAACCGAAAGTGCGGATACGTTCAAAGTGTTCGGCAGAGGCGAACTTCACCTTTCCATTCTCATCGAAAACATGAGAAGAGAGGGTTACGAATTTCAGGTTTCCCGCCCGAAAGTTATCTTCAAGGAAATCGATGGCAAAACTCACGAACCTATGGAAGACCTCGTTATCGAAGTGCCTAACGACTACGTGGGCGCGATAATGAACAAAATCGGCGCGAGAAAGGGCGAACTCATCGACATGACCGCGGACGACAGAGGCACGACCAAACTCGAATTCAAAATCCCCGCGAGATGCCTGTTCGGTTACAGAAGCGAAATGCTCACCGACACGAAAGGCTTCGGAATAATGAGCCACGTTTTTGCGGGATACGAGGAATATAAAGGCGATATCCCCGCGAGAACGAGAGGAAGTCTCGTTGTTTTTGAAACGGGCGTTACCACTCAGTACGGGCTTTTCAACGCGCAGGAACGCTGCACGCTCTTCATCGGTCCGGGCGAAAAGGTTTACGAAGGACAAGTCGTGGGCGAAAACTCCCGCGAGGACGACCTTGCCGTTAACGTGTGCAAACAAAAGCACCTCACCAACAGCCGCGCCTCGGGCAGCGACGACGCGCTGAAACTCGTTCCCCCCACTATTCTCTCTCTCGAGCAATGCCTCGAATTCATCGCGGACGACGAACTCGTGGAAGTCACGCCCGTGAACATAAGGCTCCGCAAAAAAATTCTTTCGAGAGATCTCAGAATGAAAGAATGGGCAAAAAACCGCAATAAAGATTGATTTAAGGCGAGCCGCCGCAGACTTCTGTCTGCGGCGGCTCGCATCGCTTTTGACGTTTTAGCATCGCAAAATATTTTATTTTTTTCCGGATAAAAAAGCGATATAACCTGAAATACAAACAATCATATGATATAATACGATCCTTAAAAGACATATGCTTTTTAAAAGCAACATGCCCGCGACGGAGGTAACCGCCTATGAATTACGTTAAAACAAGCGCAGAGAGAGTTTACCGCGTCACTCTTAGGGATTTTTTAGACGATATAAAAGGATAGCGAAATTGAACTGCACCCCAAAAAGTGCACAGATAAAAAAGGGCTAAACAGGAAGGAATTAAGATTTCTTCCTGTTTTTTAATCTTTGAGTGTTGTAAAAAATTAACCAATCTTCAACAATTGCTATGTATTCTTCTAAACTTGTGATATAATTGTTGTACAAAGTCTCTTTTTTGAGTATGCTGTGAAAACTCTCCATTGG
>JALETB010000028.1 GCA_022781715.1 Clostridiales bacterium
AACTATGTTTCGTCGCCGCCGTCGAGAATGGATTGTTACAAGCAAATCGCCGAAATCAAGACTGCCGCGGACGAGGAAAGAGTACGCTCTTCGCTCGAGGATAACTACGGAAAAGTCCCCGTAGAAGTCGATAATCTCATACTTACCGCAAAATTGAAGGTCGCCGCGAGGAAGCATAACGCCGTCAAAATTTCCCTTTCCGGCAAGCGCGCCGAAATCGTTCTCAATGGCATCGACAGCCTTAAAGAAGAGGGTTTTCTCGACAGAATCAACTCGCAGAAAAACGTCGTCACGCTGGCGTTCAAAGAGAACCCCGCGCTCGAATTCGCCCTTCGGGAAACGCCGAGAGATACGGCGGAAGAGATGCTCGCGTTCTTTGATTTTTAAACCGGAAAGGCGTTTGTTTCGTAAAAATCCGTCGCGAAAATCCGAACGGCGACGGAATGATAACGGAACGATGACGGGAGATTTTCCCTTTTGTGAAAAAATTTTTTTGGTTTTTTCTTCAAAAACGACTGTAAATGCCTTGCAATCGTTTGTTAAATTTAGTATAATATTGTCATTACGTAAAGTAGAGGAGTTTATTTTCGGCTCTTCGCTTGACAGGAGAACGTTATGAAAAAATTGTTATTCAAACTCATTGCGGTTATTTCTCTCGTCGCTGTCACTTTCGGAACGTTCGCAGGTTGCGCGCTTTTCAAGGTGAATCAGGACAGAGATATGGCTCAGATAGCGGTTAAGGTGGATATTTCCGACGGCGCTGTTGAAGGCGTTGCCACGAATATTTACAAACGCGACCTTACGGCGGGTTATATTTCGTACGGATATTATTACGTGCAGAACTACGGATACACCACCGCAAAGGCGTATCAACTTGTTCTCGACAACCTCGTAAACAACGCGGTTATCATTCAGCAGTCCAAAGAAAGGCTCTCTTCTGCAGATTACAAGGATAAGGTTTACACGGACGACGTGAAAATTCTCACCGCTGCCGACGTGGAGGCTCTCAATAAGGGTAAGGACATGCTTTCCCTCATCGCTTCCGATAACGATATCGCCGCTTACACCTCAAAGGCTATCGGCGAGGACGGTTACGCGGAAGGGCTTGCCGCTTACGTTAAGAACGCTTACGGCGATACTTCGCTTAAGAGAACGGACGCTGCGTTCAGATTTGTCGGCGACGCAAACGAGGTTCTCAAGGCCGTTTCCGACGCGATCGAAAACCTCAATTCGTTTATCGATTCGTTTATGGACGACGACGATCACGACCACAACCACGACAAAATAACTTATTCGCCGAGAACGACCCCCACTATGGACAGCGAGGACGAGGAAATCGACGTTAAGGCTTGCAACAAGGTAATCGACGAATATCTCAACGCCGAAATCGCGGGCGACAGACTCAAAGCGTTCAAGAAGGGATATAAGAGACTTCAGGAACTCGGTCTTGTCGAAACCGACGCTCACGGCGACAAATATTTCGAAGGCAAAAAAGCCCCCACGGTTCTCTCCGTGCTTCAACTCGATTACTTCAAGAAAAACATTAAATCCGCGCTCGAAAGCAAACTCGTAGATAAATACGAAAAAGCACTCAGAGCGGATATGGCGGACAGAATCGGCTCGGCTGCGGAACTCTGGAAGCAATATAAAGAACTTGCGGATAAACAGAAATCCGAATACACCGGAGCCGTATCTTCTTTGGAGACCGCGCTCGGCGAGGTTTCGGACAGCAAGTTCGTCGTTTATAATTCCGGTATCGGTTACGGTTACGTTTCGCATCTCGTTGTAGAGTATACCGAAGATCAAAAGACCCTTATCTCCGACAAAAAGGCTGAAAAGGACGTTAAGAAAACCGAAATCGCCGATCTCGTTAAAAGTCTTGCGGACGACATCGTCGTGAAAGATCTCAGAGAAACCTGGGTTAAAGCGGGTTACGGCACTTATGCGGACGGAAAGTTCACTTTCTCCGATAAATATGTTTATAACACCGCGGATAAGGCATGGAACCTTGCCGAATATAAAGGCAAAATCGAAGGCGTTACTTCTTATATCGAAGAAGAAGACGATGAAAAAGTCCTCAAATTCCATTTCGAAAACGTCACTCCCGACGAAATGGGTTACACCGATTTTGTAAATATCGTCGAAAACGCGCTCGGCGATGAACTCAAACTTGACGAAGAGGTCGAAATACCCGGTTATGCGGCGAAGAAATACGACGAGAAGAAAGAAATCCTCAACAGATTCGAGGATATCAAGTTCGCTTACAGCACCGACACCGGCAACTTCAACAAGTATCTCGGATATGTTTATTCGCCCCTTACTTCAAAGGATCAGTACGTTCCCGAATTCGTCGAAGCCTGCACCAAGGCAGTCGAAAAGGGTGAGGGCAGCGTGGTAATGTTTATGTCCGAATCTTACGGTTTGCATATCCTTATCTGCACGGCTAAAGAGGGCGGCTACGGATATTATGCCGATCAGGCGGCGTTCGAAGCGGATATCGAAACCAAAGGTACCGTTGCTTACAACTTCAAGAAAGCAAACGAAACTCTGATCGAAAACAACTATGTTTCCAAAGAAGCGGATCGTTTCATCAAGAAGTACACGATGGATACGAGCAAAGACGGAAAGAACGCTTACGTTACTTATTACGAAAAAGCGTATAAAGACCTTGTTACCGAAGCGTAATGAATTAACAATTATATAATATATAAGCGGGCGGCTTGACGTTTTGTCGGGTCGCCCGCTTATTCTTGACTGGCATACCTGCCGGGAATACGACGGAAATCTATCGATGTCCGTTGCCTGATTAATGACGAAAACCCGCGTATAAGTTGATTAACTGTGATTTCGACCTAAGCATCGCGAGCAATATCAACGTGAAGACGGAATGGCGCCGAAATACGATAGACGAACTCGAAGCGTTTAATTACGAAGAGTATAAGAAAAACGGCTTCAAAGTGAACAAACTCGGCGATTACGACCTTGTTTTAGAGGATAAACCGGAATAATTATGGACGAAATGCTTTCCGACACGATAAAATTGGACAAAGGCGGCTCGGGCGTTTTAATGATCGCGCACAGAGGACTTTCGGGGCTTGAAACCGAGAACACGCAGT
>JALETB010000087.1 GCA_022781715.1 Clostridiales bacterium
ACGATGAACAGAGCCGCCACCGAGCGTTTCATCGAACTTACTCACGAAAAATATTTCGAAGCGTTCGGCGAATTGTTCGGCACGGTGATAAAGGGTATTTTCACCGACGAACCGCACAGAAATCCCTTCCTCAACGGCTTCAGCAGAAAGGAAAAGAACGCCGAAAGGGAAATTCCTTACACCTATAAACTTTTTGAAGAGTTTGAAAAACGCAAAGGTTATAAAATAGAGGAAAGGCTGCCGCTTTTGTGGTTAGGCGACGCGGAAAACGATTTCTGCAAGGAAACTTACGACCTGATCGAGGTTGAGCAGGAACTTTTTCTCGAAAACTTCGCCGCGCCTTATCATGATTGGTGCCGCGCGCACGGGCTGCTCGTAACGGGGCATGTTCTGCACGAGGACAATCTCGCCGCGCAGACGACCATGTGCGGGAGCGTGATGCGGTATTACGAATATATGGATTACCCCGGAATGGACAACCTTTGCGAGGATAACTTCGCCGTGAACGTTCCGTCGCTCGTGAATTCCGTGGCAAAGCAACTCGGCAAAAAGTTCGTTCTGGACGAGTTGTACGCTGCGACGGGCTGGAAGATGACCCTCGCCGATTACAAACGCACCGGCAACTGGCAGAGTTTCGGCGGAATTTCGCTCCGCTGCCCGCACCTTTCGTGGTACACGATGAAAGGTCAGGCGAAGCGCGACTACCCCGCGAGCATTCTGCATCAGTCCGCCTGGTATCCCGAACACAAGTATCTCGAGGACTATTTTTCAAGGCTTCAGTATCTTCTGACCTTCGGCGAAGAGAAAACGGACGTTGCGATAATCAACCCCGTGGAATCGCTCTGGGGGCTTACGAACGAGCGGTCTTACGTCAACTGTTTCGGTACGACAAGTCCGCTTATAAGTCGATTAGAGCGCGAATACTATGGGCTTTTCAAGTTTTTAAGGCTCAACGGCGGCGCGGCGGATTATATCGACGAAGGAATTTTCGCTAAGCATGGAAAAGCCGAAAACGGTCGGCTCGTCGTCGGCAAAAAGAGAAATGACAAAATAATTTTAAACGGCAATTATAACTTGCGTTCGACCACGCTTTCCGCTCTTTCGGAGTTTGTGCGCGGAGGCGGAACGCTTATTCTGGCGGGCGAACTTCCACGGTATCTCGACGGAATCCGTCACGATTTTTCCGAAGATTTAAGGGGTGCGGTGAACGTCGGCTTCGCCCCCGAAAAGGTTCTGAAACTGATAAAATCCGACGAAGTTACCGTCTCGGCAGAAAATATAATCTCCGAAACCCGCGTTTTCGACGACGGCAAGATGTATTTCTTCCTGAATAAGACTGACGGCGCAGAAAAAGATAAGGTGGCTTCGGGCGGAAATCGGGCTAATATAATCATAAAAAATGCCGCCGATCCGGTCGGGATAAACCTTTATACGGGCGAAAAGTTTTTCGTTCCGTTCACAAGGCGCGGCAACGAGATAATTATCGAACGGAATTTTGAAAACGACGGCGCTCTGGTTTTGCTTTGCAACGGCGAAAAGATAAAAGAGAAGAAAATTATCGGTAAAACGATTGGTTTTCCGCAGGAATTCGACTATAAACTCGAAGAGCCGAACGTTCTCCCGCTCGATTTTGCCGATTGTTATCTCGACGGCGAGTTTTTCGCCCGTGGCGACGTTCTGGATATCGACAGAAAAATAAGAGAAAAATTCGGGCTGGAGCAACGCTGCGGCGAGATGGTTCAGCCTTGGTTTATGGATAAATTTTATCCCGCACCCATGAATTTATGCAAAATCACGCTTAAATATTCCTTTGCGGCGGCAGAACCGCTTCGTGGGGTTTCCTTTATGACCGAGGACGAAAACGCGGAAATAAGGGTGAACGGCAATCTTCTCGACGGAAAAACTTGGCGCGGAACGAAAACAGACAGTTGTTTCCGCTTGATTCCGATTGCCGACGAGTTTTTAAAGGTCGGCAAAAACGAAATAACCGTCGCGTTCGGTTTCAACGAGCGATACGATATCGAAGGCGCGTTCCTTTGCGGCAATTTCGGCGTTTACGGAAACGGTGAAAACGAAGCGTTGAAAAACCTGCCGAAAAAACTGAACCCCGGCGATTTTACCGTTCAGGGGCTTAAATATTACGGCGGGAGAATTTCTCTCCGTTCGCCGCTAGAAAACGGCGTTTATCGACTTATAGCAGAGGATTTGCCTTGCGCGGCGTGCATCGTGAACGATGTTCCTGCGGTGTTTCCGCCCATAAATGCGGAGTTCGAAGTAACAAACGGCGAACTTTCAATAACCCTTGCGTTCGTGCGGCAGAACACGTTCGGCACGGAATTTAAAAACGGCGTTCGGTCGGGCTTGATTCCTCAAGGGCTTTCCGAAAAGATTTCGCTTGTTTTCATCGGCTGACACAACGCCGATTGTAAACGAAATTTTACGACAAAATAAAAACCTTACGGCGAATTTTCCGTAAGGTTTTTCAGTTGAGAGATTAATCTCTTCTGCGGCTTTTTGCCGAACCGACGATCAGAATAAATCTGAGAAGATATAAAAGCGAAACGAGCAGCGAAGCCACATACGTCATGGCGGCGGCGGTGAGTACTTTTCTCGTTTTTCTCAGTTCGTCGTCGTTCATAACGCCCGTTTCGGCGAGCATGCGCATGGCTCTTCTCGACGCGTCGAATTCGACGGGGAGCGTGACGAGCGCGAATAAAGTAGAAAGCGAATAGAGCGCGATGCCGATCGCGATTATCACATCCGCGGTGTTCGGGTTTTTGACAAAGAAACTGAGCAGAACTCCGACCGCCGCAACCGGGACGGCAAGCCGCGAGCCGATGTTCGTCACGGGCACTAGAATCGAGCGCAGCGTGAGAAGAAACGACCCTGTGTGCTTCTGAACCGCATGCCCGCATTCGTGCGCGGCAACCCCGAGCGACGCGATATCCGTTCCGGAATAAACGCTTTCCGAAAGGCTTAAAACGTCCGTGGACGGATTGTAGTTATCGGTAAGCGAGCCGCCTATCCGCCTTATCTCCACCGACCTTATGCCTTGTTTTTCCAAAAGCATATCGCTCATTTCGTTTGCCGTCCATTGCGAGGCCGATTGCACGCGCGAATATTTTTTAAACCTTGTCGACACGAGAATCTGGCAAATAAGGGCGAACAGAATGCCCGGCAACACCACGATGAACGACGCATAATAAATGAAATAAATCATAATTGCACCTCTTTTAGTTAATTATATCATATGTCGGGCGGAATGATAATAAAAAAGATTATAAAAATTACGTAAAATTTTTAAAGCATATTTTTTTCGATCGGGTACGTGAGTTTTGTAAACAGTCCGCGATGAAAATCAAAAATGCAGATTATTTTGTCAATCATACCGCAAAACGCCTGTATAAGTCGATTAATTGATTTTTTTCAGTATAAACAAGAGCCGCCGGGCGGAACGATTTCGTTCCGCCCGGCGGCTCTTAAATTTACGGAAAAATCTTAAAACAAATCGTCGCCGTTGTTGCCGGTTTCTTCCGAGGTTTCGGGTTTCCCGGCTGCTTCCGCGCCGCCGTTAATTCCGT
>JALETB010000096.1 GCA_022781715.1 Clostridiales bacterium
TTATCCACATTTCAGAAAAAGTTATCAACACATTTTCAGGTTTTCGTGAGTTTTCTTACCGGTTTTGTCTATGTGAAAATTTGTAATAAATTTCGCATTTTGCGCTGCATTTTTCGCTGTGATTTTCACCGACGCCGGACATTATGTGGTTCGAGTCTCTCTCGGCTAGAATCCGGCAATCAGCCTTCTTTTCAACTTTCGAAAAACACCGCCACCGTACTCGCTCCGCAATGAGCGCCCATCGTCGGTCCGATTTCGGATATGACGCATTTGCCTTTTAGCGACGGAAAAACTTTCTCGATTTCGGTTACGACCGTTTTCGCGTCGTCTTCGCAAGCCGCATGGCAAACATAACAAGGTCCGTCGTAATTCGTTCCGTTCGCAGCGTTATCCTTCATTTCCGCAATCAATTCGCTTATCGCTCTTTTCTTGCCGATGAGTTGCTTTTTTACGAACAGTTTTCCGTCCTCCGTGACGCCGAGAAGCGGAACTATTCTCAAAAGAGAACCTATGAAATCCGCCGCGGGAGAAAGCCTGCCGCCGCGGATAAACGCGGAAAGATCCGGCGTGAAATAAAACGCTTTAACCTTTTTTCTGTCCTCTTCGAGCAAAGCGGCGATTTCCGCCGCGTTTCGCCCCTCGTCGCGATAATCAGCCGCGCTTAAAACAAGCATTCCGTAGCCCATAGAGCCGCAAAGAGAATCTATTACGTAAACTTTTCTTTCCGGATATTTTTCTTCGAGTTCCTTTTTTGCCGACAGGCAAGATTCGTAAGTTCCCGAAAGCCCTGACGATAACGTTACGTGCAGAACGTCCTTTCCGTCTTTTAAAAACGGCTCGAAAAATTCGACGTAACGCCCCGACGAGATCTGACTTGTTTTTACTTTAGCCCCGCCCGAAGTGAGTTTGTAAAACTCTTCGTTGGATATGCTTTTGCCGAAATCGTCGGCATAATCGGTTTCTCCGATACGAAAGCAGAACGGCAAAACCGCTATGTTTCTTTTTTTCGCGGTTTCTTCGCTCAAATCCGCAGTAGAACCGCAACTTACTATAAAATCGTTCATTTTTATTCTTTTCTTCCGTGTTGTTTATTGCGCTGTTCACGCTATTCTCGGTTTGCCGAGGAAGAACACCGCGACGGTGCCGGTTCCCGTGTGGCAACCTATCGTCGCGCCTATGTCGAAAATTTTGCATTTGCCCTTAAGGTTGGGAAAAGCCTTTTCGATTTCGGAAACGGTATACTCGGCGTCCTCAAGACTTTCCGAATTGCAGAGATAGCAAGGTCCGTCGTAATCCTCTCCGTCGTCCGCATTTTTAAGCATTTCGGTTATCAACTCGTTCACCGCTCTTCTCTTGCCGATGAGTTTCTTTTTTATCAGCAATTTTCCTTCCGGGCTGACGTAAAGAAGAGGACAAATTTTGAGCAGACTGCCGATTATCCCCGCCGTTTGCGAAACTCTGCCGCCGCGGACGTAAGCGGATAAATCCATAGAATAAAACAGGTGATGAATACGCAATTTTGTTTTCTCGATATAATCGGCGAGTTCCGCCGCGCTATGCCCTTCATCGCGATAGTCTGCGGCAAGATCAATCAACATTCCGTAACCAGAGGACGCGCAAAGCGAATCGATGACGTAAACTTTTCTGCCGGGGAATTTTTCCTCAAGCGTTTTTTTGGCGATAAGGCACGAGCCGTAAGAACCGGATATCCCGGACGAAAGCGTAACGTGAACTACGTCCAGCCCCTTTTCGAGAACGGGCGTGAACGTTTCTTCATATTCGGCGGCTGTCGTCTGACTCGTTTTCGCGGGCGTACCCTTAGCCATTTCGGCGTAAAGATCTTTATAAGCGATGCTTTTCCCGAAGTCGTCGTCGTAATCTTTTTCGCCGAGCCTGAAATGGAAGGGCAGCACGTCGACGTTTCTTTCTTTAAGATGCTGTTCGTTAAGATCCACCGTCGAACCGCAACCAAGTACGTAATTACTCATAAGTATCTCCTTATATTACATTTTATCCTTTATTATCTTATCGTTTCGTCTTTTCGTCCGCTTCGGTTTCCCTCCGCAGGCGAACGTTTACATTTTAAGTTTACCACTTGTCGGACGGTTTTGTTGTCTAATGTTGCTCGTTTTTAATATACGATGCGTTTTTCGGCGGTAGAATTACGATTTTCGTTCTCTACCGACGGTAGAATCACGCGATTTCGCGCATTTTTAAGGCTTTTTGTTGTCATTTACCACAGGTCGACGATTTAATTCCGTAGGAGCGATTAAATTTCGCGATAACGTTGCAGTTTTTGAAATAAAATGCTATCATATAAATATGTTATCGGAAATGCAGGCGAAAGCCGTGAACGAATTCAATAAAAACGTCCTTCTGCTCGCAAGGGCGGGAACAGGCAAAACGTATACCGTGGCGCAGAAAATCGTGAAAGCCGAACAACTCGGCATCGAGGAGGATAAAATACTCTGCCTTACGTTTACGGTTAAAGCCGCCGAGGAACTCCGCAACGACATTCTGCTTTACTGCGGAAATTTCCGCCCGGAAGTGTTCACAATTCACGGATTCTGTTACAGGCTGATGCGCGAATACGGACGGAAAACGGGCAGATTTTCGGATAAACAGATTGCGGACGAAATCGACGACGGCGAAATGATAAAATCGGTGCTTAACGAATACGTCGCTTCGGGCGAATATAAAACGGCGGACGGAATCGTTCCCGTTCCGACGAAAAACCTCGTAAAAGCCGTTTCGATGATCAAACACCGCCGCGCCGAAGCGGGATATCGTTATTTTTCGCCCGGCGGTTACGGCGCGGCGATAGATTCCCTGCTCTCTTCGAGCGACGAATTCCGCTCGTGTTTCACCGTTAAAAACAAAGCGGTGAGATATACCGACGAGAACCTGATTTCCCTTTTAAAACGCAAAGGCTCGGAAATAATGGAAAAATATAAATTCGCGCTCGACGCTTCCGCGCTGTGCGACTTCGACGATTTAATCTTTTCCGCCAAGGAAATTATTTCCGACATCAACTATCAAAAACCAGCCTATAAGTTGATTATCGTGGACGAAATGCAGGATACAACCCTTTTCGAATACGAGATAATGAAACACTTTTTCAAGGGCGCGAACGTTATGCTTTGTGGCGATCAGTTCCAGACCATTTACGGCTGGCGCGGCTCGAAACCTTTTGAAATAATCGCAAACTTCAAAAAAGAATACGGCGCGATAACCGTCAATCTCGAAAAGAACAGACGTTCTTCACCGATACTCGCCTATACTTCCGCATATTATCTGAATGCGGCATTCAACGCCGGGCAAACTCTCGAAGAACCGGAAAGCCTTGCCGCCTCTACGCAAGAAACCGCCGAAAGCAACGAAGGGGGCGAAAAGATAAAAATAATCGCCTGCGACGGCGCGGAGGGTGAAGCGAAAGCGATTTTCGACGAAGTTAAGGCTTTCCGCGGCGAAGCGAAGGATGTTTGCGTTATGGCGCGTTCGAACAGATATATCGCCGAACTTTACCGCCGCCTGCAAAAAATCAACGCAAACCTCCCCGCCGACGAAAGAATCGATTTCTTCACCGCGGACACTCATTTCCAGTTCTATAAAAAGCCGCTCGTCAAAGATTACCTCGCATTTTTAAGGCTGATAGTCAACCCGGACGACGAAACTTCTTTTTTGCGGCTTGCGGGGAAATGCGTGGACGGCGTGACCGGCGAAATGATCGCCGCGATAAACGATTACTCTTCTCTCGGCTTGTCAGTCGGGCAGTTTTTGTCCGATCAGGTTTACCTTTTCGGCGATTATTACAAGCCGCTGACCGACGCTTACGCGAAAGAAAACGTCGTCGTTTATGACCTCGAAACGACGGGTCTCGATCTCGACAACGACCGCGCGATTCAGATTTCGGCTGTAAAAACGGGCAGAAACGGAACGATAAAGACTTTCAACCGCTTTATTATTCCTTCAGTGCCGATAAAAAAAGCCGCCGAAGCCGTTCACGGCTATAACGAAGAATATATCCGCTCTCACGGCGGCGCACCCGCGGCGGAAGTCCTCGCCGACTTCTGCGAATTCGCTAAAGGGTGCGTACTCGCGGGGCATAACAGCGCGTCGTTCGACGATATCATTCTCGAAAGAGAACTTAAAACAGAGGACATCCCCCACAACTTCGGCTATCGTTACGACACGCTGAAAATCGCCGCGCTTTTAAAGCCCGGAACGGGCGACTATAAACTCGCCACGCTCTGCGACGCGTTCGGCATCGTAAACGAGCGCGCTCACGACGCTTTTTCAGACGTGACGGCAACCGAAAAAGTTCTCGGCGTTTTTATAAAAGATTATATCCGTCCCACCAACTCGGCACGGGCGAACGTGACCGAAAGATTCTCTGCGGTGTTCAGAGATTTTTACGAACTCACGCGTTCGCTGAGAGAAATGCTCCTTGAAAACGATTTGCTTGCGCTTGTTAAAACCTGCGCAAAAAAACTTGGCGTGACGAAGGAAAAAAATGACCTCACCGACAAGGAATCGACCAACGATTTTTATCGGACTTTGAAGAGTTATATTAACAAAAGTGAGCCTATAAGTTCATTAAAGGCGTTTTTGCAGGACGTATCGCTATCGGGCAGCCAGATGGACGTGCTTGTTAAAAAGTTCAACAAAGCCCCGCTCGTAACCGTTCATCAATCGAAAGGATGCGAGTTTAAAAAGGTGATAATCGCGGGCGCGGGCGAAGGCGAATTCCCGTCCTTCGGCGCGGTGGCAAGCGGCAATGAAGAGGAAGAAAAGAGGGTTTTTTACGTCGCACTGACGAGGGCGAAAGAAGAACTGACGATAACTTACCCCAGATACAAAACCTTTTACGACGTGAGTTATCGCCGCGCGCCGTCGCCTTACCTTAACTATCTGCCGGATAAATACGTGACGAAAATAACTCAATAACGCGACGTATATATCAATATATAAAAGAAATTTCGCTCGCGAAACGAGGCGGCATTACGCGCCGAATTCCTGTTTCAGACAACTCGAAAAAAATTTGCAAATTATTCCGTTCAACGCTTGACAAACGAAAAAAATAGTAGTATGCTAAAACACGTTTTTTGAATATTGCTTTTCGGGGCGTTTTTTTAGGAACTTTCGTGGTTTCTAAAAAAAAACGCCCTTTTTTATTTTCAAAGCCACTGAAAGGTATATTTACACCCGTTTTTTCAACAAAACGGACAATAAAAATCCTGAATCGCGAAGGGCAAATACATTGCGCAGCAGGACGGAGATAAGTTATGACCAAATACATATTCGTTACGGGCGGCGTTGTTTCGGGGCTCGGCAAAGGAATCGTCGCCGCTTCGCTCGGCAGACTTTTAAAACTCAGAGGTTATAAAGTCGCGGCTCAGAAACTCGACCCTTATATGAACGTTGACCCGGGAACGATGAACCCCATTCAGCACGGCGAAGTTTACGTAACCGAGGACGGCGCGGAAACCGATCTCGACCTCGGACATTACGAAAGATTCATCGACGAGGACCTCAACAAATACTCCAACCTCACTTCGGGCAAGGTGTTTTCCAAAGTCCTCGAAAAGGAAAGACGAGGCGAATATCTCGGTCAGACCGTTCAGATAATTCCGCACGTAACCAACGAAACGAAAAAATTCATCAGAAAGAACGCCGAAGTTACCAAAGCCGACGTAGTAATCACCGAAATCGGCGGAACGATAGGGGATATCGAGAGCGCGCACTTCCTCGAAGCGATCCGACAGTACGCTTTGGACGCAGGCAGAGAAAACTGCCTGTTCATTCACGTCTGCCTCGTTCCTTACGTTTCCGGTTCGGACGAATACAAAACCAAACCCACCCAGCACAGCGTTAAGGAACTTCAATCGCTCGGCATTCACCCGGACGTTATCGTAACCCGTTCCGATTCCGACATCGGCGACGATTTAAGAAAGAAAATCGCGCTCTTCTGCAACGTAAAACCCGATTGCGTAATCTCGGACGTAACGCTCGACTGCCTTTATCAGACGCCTATAATGCTTCACAACAACGGACTCGACAAGGTCGTTTGCAGAGAACTTAAACTCAGAAGCAAACTCAACCTCACTCCGTGGAAAGAACTTATCCGCCGCATAAACGGCAGAAAAAAACACGTAACGGTCGCACTCGTCGGAAAATACGTCAAACTTCATGATTCCTACCTTTCCGTCGTGGAAGCGCTTTACTCCGCGGGCTACGAAAACGGCTGCTATGTAGACATAAAATGGGTCGACAGCGAAGAAGTCACTCCCGATACCGCAGCGGAAATCTATAAAGGGGTGGACGGAATCATCGTTCCCGGCGGCTTCGGTTCGAGAGGCGTCGAAGGGATGATCGAAACCTGCAGATACGCAAGAGAACACAATCTGCCTTACTTCGGCATATGTCTCGGCATGCAGATCATGGTTATGGAATACGCCCGCCACGTCTGCAATCTCGACGGCGCGACTTCGGGCGAATTCGACGAAAACGCGAAATATAAAGTAATCGACCTTATGCCCGACCAGCAAGGAAACATCCCCAAGGGCGGAACGATGAGACTCGGCGCATACCCCTGCTCCGTTAAGCAAGGCACGCAGATGCGTAAATGTTACGGCGCGGACGAGATTTCCGAACGCCACCGCCACAGATACGAATTCAACAACGAATACCGCGAAATACTCGAGGACAACGGACTCGTTCTTTCCGGAATTTCGCCGGACGGCAGAATCGTGGAAACGGTGGAGGTAGAGGGCGACAGATTCTTCGTCGGCGCGCAGTTCCATCCCGAATTCAAATCCAGACCAAACAGATCTCATCCGCTGTTCCGCGGATTCATAGCGAGTTGCCTTAAAACCCGCAACAAATAAACAATAACGGAGGTTACATATGAAAAACACAGCAATCGAAAAGATTTTTGCCGAGAACGTTTTTACGGACGCGGAAATGGAGAAAAGAATTTCCAAAGAAGCATACGAAAGTTACAGAAAGACCGTTGACGAAAACGTGCCTTTGATCCGCGCGGCGGCTGACGAAATAGCAAAGGCGATGATGGCGTGGGCGATGGAAAAGGGTGCGACGCACTACACCCATTGGTTCCAGCCGATGACGGGCGTAACCGCCGAAAAGCACGAAGCGTTTATAGAACCCGACGGAAAAGGCGGCGTCGTAACTAAATTTTCGGGCAAAATGCTCGTTAAGGGCGAACCGGATGCGTCGAGTTTCCCCAGCGGCGGACTTCGCTCCACATTCGAAGCGAGGGGCTACACGGCTTGGGACCCTTCGTCGAAAGCATTCGTGAGAGACGGCTCGCTTTACATTCCCACCGTTTTCTGCTCCTACGGCGGCGAATCGCTCGACAAAAAGACCCCGCTTTTAAAAAGTATCGAAGCGCTCAACAAACAGGTTTTGCGCGTTATGAGAATTTTCGGGGATAACGAAACTAAAAAAATCACCTCCACCGTCGGCGCGGAACAGGAATATTTCCTCGTCGATAAAGAAGTTTACGAAAACAGGCTCGACCTCGCGACCTGCGGCAGAACGCTTTTTGGAGCGCACCCGCCGAAAGGACAGGAACTTGAAGATCACTACTTCGGAAAAATCAAACAGAGAGTCTGGGATTATATGAGCGACCTCGACGAGGAACTCTGGAAACTCGGCGTTTACGCAAAGACGAAGCATAACGAAGTCGCACCCGCTCAGCACGAACTCGCCTGCGTCTACACGCCCTCGAACGACGCCGTGGATCACAATCAGATAGTGATGTCCGTTATGAAATCGGTTGCGAACCGCCACGGAATGGTTTGTCTGCTCCACGAAAAGCCCTTTAACGGAATTAACGGAAGCGGCAAGCACAACAACTGGTCTATGGCGACCGATCGTGGCGAAAACCTGCTCGACCCGACCGACCACCCCGAAAACAACACCAGATTTTTGCTTCTTCTCTCGGCTGTCATAACCGCCGTGGACAAATATCAGGATCTGCTCCGCATTTCCGTGGCTTCGGCAGGTAACGACCACAGACTCGGCGCGAACGAGGCTCCCCCGGCAATCGTTTCCATGTTTATCGGCGAAGAACTCGAAAACATTCTCGAATCGATTGAAAACGGTGCGAAGTACAACGAAATCAAAGCCGAAGTTCTTAAAATCACGAGCGGACTCATCCCGAAATTCGACAAGGACAAGACCGACAGAAACAGAACTTCGCCTTTCGCCTTCACCGGTAACAAATTCGAATTCCGTATGGTAGGGTCGGACATGTCCGTTTCGGCGGCGAACGTCGTGATAAACACCATCGTGGCCGACGCGTTGAAAGATTACGCCGATGCCTTAGAAAAATCGAGCGACGTGAACGCAAGCGTTCTGGAACTCGTGAAAAAGAGTTACGCGGAGCATAAACGCATCGTTTTCAACGGCAACAACTACTCCGACGAGTGGGTTAAGGAAGCCGAAAAACGCGGACTTCTTAACCTTAAAACCACCGTCGACGCGTTGCCTTATTATCTTGAAAAGAAAAACATCGACCTGTTCGTCCGCCACGGCGTTTTAACCGAAACGGAAATAAGATCGAGATACGAGATTCAACTCGACAGTTACGCAAAGCTGATAGACGTGGAAGCAAAGACCATGGCGAGAATGGCAAGAAGAGAAATTCTCCCCGCTTCGATAGGTTATTCCGACGAACTCGCGAATGGACTTTCCGCAAAGGCGGCAATCGGCATAGATATAGCGAAAACCGCCGATAAACGACTTATAGACAAACTTATCGCTCTCAATGACAAACTTTTAAAAGCGACCGAAAAACTCGAAAAAGACATAAAGGCCTCCGCTTCGATGAAGGACGCTTTAACGCTCGCGCGTTATCACAGAGACGCTATGATTCCCGATATGGACAAACTGAGAGCGATTGCCGACGAACTCGAAACGCTCGTCGACAAGACTTACTGGCCTTTCCCGACTTACACCGAGATTTTGTCGAGCGTTATGTATTAATAAAAAACGTCGCCAAGCATAAAACTTTTCAAACGAAAACGCGCGCCGTTTTTGCAAACAGACACGCAATTTAAACTCATACGAAAACGCGCGCCGCCCTTACAAGGGGCGGCGCGCTTAATTTTACGATTTTTAATCTGAAGTTCCGTTTTTCAAATATCCGATTATCTCTTTTCTTATCAGGTTGCACTCTTCGCCTACGATATCTCTCTCGAAAACGTCGGAAGAAATGGTTTTGCGATATTCCGCGCCCGATTTTCCTATTATGACGATCTCGTTCGCCAAAGTCAGAGCCTCGTCCACGTCGTGCGTCACCATTAACACGCTTTTTTGCGAGGCGAACAATCTTTTCATCACCTCGAAAATTCTGAATTTCAAACCGATATCGAGCGACGAAAGCGGTTCGTCAAGAAGCATTAATTCTCTGCCGCTCGCAAACGCTCTGGCAAGAGAAACTCTCTTTTTTTGCCCGCCCGACAATTCCTGCGGGTATTTGCCCGCCTCAAAGGTGAGTTCGGTGATTTCGAGCGCGTTTTTAACGCGTTTTTTCTTTTCTTCCTTGTCGGAGAGCGGCAAAACGAATTCGATATTTTCAAAAACCGTTTTTCCGGGAATCAATCTGTCATCCTGAAAAACGTAAGCGGGATTGCCGTAACACTCTATCTCGCCTTCATATTCGGTAAGTTTCGCAACGCAATTTAAAAGCGTGGTTTTTCCTATTCCCGAGCCGCCCATTATCGCCGTAACCTTCCCGTCCGCAAATTCCGCGTTGAAATCGTTGAAAACGACTGTTTCGCCCGCCTCGGTTTTATATGCTTTGCGTAGATTTTTTACGACCATGCTCGCGCAACCTCCTTTTTATGAGAATATAAACCGCTCTTACGACCAACTCGATGACGACCGAAAGCAGAACCGCAATAAGCGTAAGTGCCATAAGCCTTGTCATGTCGTTCAAAGCGTTCGCGCGGGACATCTCCCTGCCGACGCTGAACTTCGTGTAAGCGATCGCCTCGCCGCTGACCGTGAGTTTTACGTTGTACGCGAGAACGGAAACAAGTTCGGGGAAAAGCCTGTCGAAAACTTCGGGCAACGTTACCCCGAAAAATACTTTCATCGGCTTCACGCCGTAAACTTTGAGCATTTCCGCCACCTTTTTATTGCGTTTTTTCATCGCGTTCAAAACCGCGGAATACGTCATCGGAAAAACGACGATGAACGAAATCACGATAGGGCTGTTATCCGCCTTAACCCACACAAGGCAAAGGAAAATAACGCTCATCGCCGGCACGACGCGCACGAGCGCGACGAGCGGATAAAAGAGTTTTTCGCAAAAAGACGAAACATTGGCGGCAAGCGCAAACAAAACCGCAGCCGCAAACGCCACGAAAAAACTTATCGTTGAACGCCATAAAGTGCCAATAATCGACTTATAGGTGGATTTTTCGCCAAACACGGCGATAAATTCCTTTGCTACGGCAGAGGGGGCGGGCATCATCATTTCGTCGTTTAAAGCAAACGCCGCAACGCACCAGATTACGATGATAGCAGCCACCCCGCCAACTATCGCAACGGAACTTTCAATACTTTTTTTCATCAGATATCGAATTCCTTATTTTACTCAGAAATCTTACTTCGCGTAGAAATCGTCTCCGGGAAGTTTCCCGCCATATTCCGAGGGACTTAAAACCGATAAAAACGCCTCTATATCCGCTTTGCGTTCGCTCGCTTTATCCGCGCCGATAAGACATCTTTTCAGCGTTTCCTCTCCGAGCGCGGGGAGCGTCGCGCCTATCCCGTTAAGGTCGGCGACCGCTTTTTCGGCGTTGGCTTTGAGATACTCGGCGTTTTTACCCATTTCCGTCAAAAGCGCGTCCACATATCCGCCGAAACCTTCAAGAACGGTAGATTTTACGATAAGTCCCGCCTGAACGAATCCAACTTCCTGGTGAACCTTTTTCCATTCGTCCTCCAAGCCGAACGCGATATGCGCCCCGGCGTTCGCCATTGCCTGCGACGCAACCGGTTCGCCGAGCAAAGCAAAGTCCGCTTTGCCGTTTTTAAGTGCATCCATAACGAGTTTCGCGTCGGAAACGACGTTGAAATAAACAGTATCGTTCGCTTTTTCGTCGTCGGCAACAGTCTCGTAACTTTCGTATTTTATTCCATTTGCCGTCAGAATGTTTTTGAATACAACCTCGGGCGTACCGCCGATACCCACGCTGTAAACGACCTTGCCTTTAAGGTCGTCGAGCGTGCTGTAATTGCCTTTCGTAACGACGTATAAAACGCTGAAAATGTTGACCGAGACGAGTTTCACGCCGAGTTTGCCCGCATTGTAAAGTTTAGAAGCGACGTTAAGCGGCAAAATCGCCATGTCGTAGGTTCCGTTAGTAAGCCCGGCGATAACCGCTTGCGCTTCTTTTTGAACTTCGACGCCCGTTTTCACTTCGTTCGCCTCGTCGGAATAATCGAATCCTCCGGCGATATTCGCCACAGCAAGAGCCGGCGCGCCGTTGACGACGCCCATTCTGAACGTCTTTTCCGTTTTGTTCGTTCCACATGCGGTTATAGCGAAAACCATAATCGCCGTTAAAATTAATGCCAAAAATTTTTTCATATGCTATCTCCTTTTAAAATTATTTCTGTTTGAAATCGCGCGCAAAACGTATGCGTAAGACCGTCTGCACGTAAAATTATTGTATTTCGCACGAAGTGACTGCGGATTTAACCTTTACTTCCGGGATTTTGCCGAGTTTGCCCGTCATCGCCGAAATCACCTCGTTAGTAGCCTTTACTATCACGCTTATAACGTAAACGTTGTTCGTGCGGTCGGGTACGCCCATTCTGCCCACGACGAAATCGCCGTATTCCGACAAAATCTCGTTTACGCGCCCCGCAGAACATCTGTCTTTTTCTATTACCATTCCTATAACCGCTATTCTCATTTTAACCTCCATTTTACGTCTGCCGGGTTGCCGCGTTTTTTGCGGCAAACAAAAAGCATACCCCGAAGAGTATGCGTAAAAAACATCATATAATATAAGTCCGCGCTTATATACTATAAGTCTATAAGTCCGTCCTTACAAATCCTGTCGCGAGAAAATCGCCGTCGCAAAGGAAACGTAACCGCCGAAAACGGGTTACTGCTTTTCCGTCGCAAAAGCCACTTGCATATGCCGGTCAGGAAAAAATGTCGATTTATGCTTACTCTCCGAAAAAATCATCGATTCAGTGTTTGCATTATATCATAATTATTTTGATTTGTCAAATTTTTTCACTCAGAATGTTGACAATGTTTCGTCTCTTTGGTATAATAATTAACGATATATAATATTTCGGGCGATTAACTCAGTTGGTAGAGTGCTTCCGTCACATGGAAGAAGTCGGGAGTTCGAGTCTCTTATCGCCCACCACCGGAAAAGGCACACCGTTTGGTGTGCCTTTTCCGGTGGTGGGCGGTCAACAGACGAGTACGCGGCAACTTGTTGCCGTCTTTCATCAATTTGCCACAAGGCAAATTCCCTTATCGGCTAAACCCAAAACCGCAGTCACCCTGCGGTTTTTTATTTACTCAAATGACAGTGCAATGCCACCCTTATGATTCTATAAACTTACTTGAATTTTAAACAAAGATCAATCTTTCTTCAGCGCCGCGTAAACATATAATCCGCTGATAATAACCGGAATTATGTTACAGAGCCAATAAAGCCAATTAATCGTGTCTATCTCCCAACTTTGTGAAATTAAAGCATATAACGAAACCGTCAATATCACAAAAGGATAAAGCGCGTTATATATCGCGCCAATCCAGAAACATTTGTTTTAATAATAAACTTTGACGCATATACAGTATATCGAAATTATCAACCCTGTTGCAAAATAAAAACACAAAAAGACTTGTTGACCAAAATCGGCGCCGCCTTTTCCTGAAAGAGCCGAACGATAACAGGTGTTTCCATAAACACAAAGAAAAATGAATGTT
>JALETB010000109.1 GCA_022781715.1 Clostridiales bacterium
CCACCGTGAGTCATCCCGGACATCCGCACTGCACCGAAGTCGGTTACGAAAGCAGACGTTGCTCGAGTTGCGGTTATGAAGAGTATGTAAACGACATTCACGCTTGCGGACACGAATATATAAATGAAGGCGGCGAAGAGGTTTGTCAATGGTGCAGAAAAACCAGAACGGAAATTGAAAACGAAGGCGTATAAGTCGATAAACGCGATAAAACGCCCCGGCATCGGATAAGTCCGATGCCGGGGCGTTTTCAGTTGGAAAAATACTTTTCGTATGAAAATATCAGGCGTGTTTTGCATTGCGGATTTTCTTCACGATAACCACGATTTCGTGCCAGATGAGCGGCGCGAGCGAGCAGACGGCGGTTATGAGCCATTCAAATGCCGTAAGGTTTGCGGTCGTGAACACCATTCTCGCCGCGGGAATTTCGATTACGGCGAGTTGAAGAATAATACCGAACGCGAACGCAATGCCCATCATGAAGTTGCCGCTTTTAAACACTGCGAAAGAAGATTTGTTGGCGTTGCGCATTCCGAACATATGGAAGAGTTCGCCGAACGCGAGCGTGGTGAACGCCATCGTCTGAGCCTGATGAAGAATATCGGCATCAGCGGAATAAAGCGCTTTGATTGCCGAAAGTCCGAACGTTCCGTTGAGCCATGCCGCCGAGAAGTAAGCGAGAAGTACGGAAACGGTGAGAATCGCGCCCCTTACCAGAACGAGCGTCATTCCGCCGTGAGCGAAAATACTTTCGTTCGGGTTGCGCGGCTTTTCGTCGAGAACGTCGCTCGTGGTTTTATCCATGCCGAGCGCGATCGCCGGCAAACTGTCGGTGATGAGGTTTATCCACAAAAGGTGGATTGCGATAAGCGGAGCGGGCAGACCTACGCAGATAATCAGGAACATTGCGAGGACTTCGGCTATGTTGCTGGAAATAAGGAACAGAATAGTCTTTTTGATATTCGCGAAGATTCCTCTGCCTTCCTCCACGGCTTTTTCGATCGAGGCGAAGTTGTCGTCGGTGAGGACCATGTCCGCCGCGCCTTTGGCAACGTCCGTGCCGGTTATGCCCATCGCGATGCCGATATCCGCGGCTTTAAGGCTCGGGGCGTCGTTCACGCCGTCGCCCGTCATCGCGCAGATGTTGCCGTTGGCCTTGAACGCCTTGACGATCTGCACTTTGTTTTCGGGGGAAACCCTTGCGAAAACCCTTGCCGTTTTGCATGTTTCACGCAGTTCTTCTTCCGTCATCGCGTCCACTTCCGCACCCGTTTTGCATTGATTTTTGTCGTTGCAAATGCCGAGTTCTTTCGCTATCGCGAACGCCGTGTCCTTGTGGTCGCCCGTTATCATAACGGTTACGATTCCCGCGCGCTTGAACTTCGCAACCGCGCCTTTCGCTTCGGGGCGGGCGGGGTCTACCATTGCGACAAGCCCTACAAACGTAAGGTCGTTTTCGTCGGGAACGTCCGTTTCCTTGGTCGCGAGGGCAAGAACCCTGAGCGCTTTATCCGAAAAATACGAGTTGGTTTCGTAGATTTTTTCGACGTCTGCGTCGGTTATCGGGCGGATTTCGCCGTTTTCGAGAATCTTCGTCGTATGTTTTAAAATGGAATCGAGCGCGCCTTTCGTGAAGCCTACGTTTCCGCTTTTGCCGTGATGCACTGTCGTCATCATCTTTCTTTCGCTGTCGAACGGCAGTTCGTCGATACGCGGCGAAAGACTTTCGAGTTCCGATTTTTTTCTGCCGATTTCCATCGCAAAGTTGACGAGCGCTATCTCCGTCGGGTCGCCGTAAACGCCTTCTTCCACGGTCGCGTTGGAGCAGAGGCACATTCCTTCCGCGAGGAGCGGGAAGTCCTGCAGACCTGCGTTCGCGAAGTCTTCGCGTTTGACGATTTTGCTGTCGGCGTAAGCCTCGACAACGGTCATTTTGTTCTGAGTGAGCGTGCCTGTTTTATCGGAGCAGACAACCGAAACCGCGCCGAGCGTTTCCACGGACGGGAGTTTTCTCACAATCGTGTTGGCTTTCACCATTTTCTGAACGCCTATCGCGAGAACTATCGTAACCACGGCGGGCAGTCCTTCGGGAATCGCCGCGACGGCGAGCGAAATGGACGATAAAACGGTTTCTATGTACGCTTCGATTTCTCCGCCTCTGCCGTCGATGAATATCCACACGAGATCGGCTATGAACACCGCCACCACGACCGCGAGCGTTAAAAGCCCGAGCGATTTGGAAAGTTTTGCGAGAACTTTCTGCAAAGGCGTGAGTTCTTCTTCGGTATCGTCCAAAGCAGTGGCTATTTTACCGATTTCGGTATCCATTCCCGTCGCCGCGACGACGCCGAGTCCTCTTCCGTAAGTGACGGGGGCGGACATATAAACGCAATTTACTCTGTCCGCAACGCCAACCGGCTCGGAAAGAGTGACGGACGCGTCCTTTTCAACCTGCGTCGATTCGCCCGTAAGGCTCGATTCGTTCGCCTTGAGGTTGTAAGATTCTAAAAGTCTGATATCCGCGCATACGGTGTCGCCCTCTTCGAGAACGACTATATCGCCCACGACCAGATCTTCCGATTTAATTTTGCGGCGTTTTCCGTCGCGGATGACGGTCGCTTCGGGGCTGGAAAGTTTTTTGAGCGCGTCGAGTGAGGAGCGCGCTTTTATTTCCTGAACCGTTCCGATAACGGCGTTGATAAGCACCACGCAAAGGATGATTATAACGTCCGGCCAGTCGCCCACGCCGAAAAAGTCGAACGCGTTGCCCGCGCGGAGCCATTTCACCGTGTCGTAAATCGAAATGGCGGCGGTAACCAAAATCGCGGCGAAGAGCACGAAAATCATCGCGTCGTTAAACTGCGCGAAGAAAATTTTGTACCAAGGGTCTTTCGCTTTTTCGGCAAGTTTGTTCTTGCCGTTCGCTTCCAGCCTTTTCGCGGCTTCTTCTTCCGAAAGACCGTGTTTGCGGTCGGTTTTAAGCCGTTCGACAATCTGTTCGCTTGTCAGAGTTTCAAAATTTTTGATCTTTTCCATTTTTACAAAATTCCTTTAAGAAATATTTCGATTCCTATCAATATTAATATAATGCCGCCGGCGATTCCGGCTTTGTTCGCAAGTTTGGTGCCGAATGTTCTGCCGAGAAAAAGCCCCGCAAGGCAAATCCCGAGCGTAACCGCGGCGATTATTACTGCGGCGACGAGCGCGTGGGCGACGTCGTATTCGGCGAGGGTGAAACCCACGGAGAGCGCGTCGATCGAAGTGGCGACGCCCTGAGCGAGAAGTTGTCCGAGAGTGACTTTCATCGCCGGCTCTTCGGAGTTCCGGTTTTTGACGCCTTCGAAGAGCATTTTGCCGCCGATGAAGAGCAGAAGCCCGAGCGCGACGTACGGAATCGCTTTTTCAAACGATCTGAACGCTTCCGCGGCAAGGCTGACCAAAAGCCAGCCCAACATCGGCATCAGAAACTGAAAAAAAGCGAACGTTCCCGAAATAAGGAATCGTTTGCCGCGTTTCATCTCCGGTTCGGCAAGTCCGTTGGCGAGGGAAACGGAAAACGCGTCCATCGCAAGCCCCGCACCGAGCAGAGCGCTGTTGAAGAAAAATAAAAAATCCCACATAAAAACCCTCGCAAACCATGCGAGGGTGAATAAACAAGATAAAAGGGCAGACCGACGCATAGCAAAGGATGTTATACTCAAGTCTCGTAATTTGAAACAAGCCAGATCGAACGTGCCGTATGCAGTTATGCAGACGCTTCCGTTCAAGCGGGGGTGTTGACTTGTTACGCCTTAGCCGAGTTCGAACTCAATCGCCTGCGACCGGACGCTTACTACTCCCTATCGTTTAGCCGATTGTAACACATAAGAATTTTAAAGTCAAGCGAAATTTGCATTAATTTTTATACGAAGTTCACGGTTGTTTTATAAAAGTAAGTGCCGGAAAGTTCTGAAAAAATAAAGCCCCGGACGTTTTCCGGGGCTTTCGATTGCTCTGCAAATTCGCCGATAATCGGCTTATAGGCGGTTTTATTTGTTCGAAGATGTGGTTTTTCTGAACTGAAGAGGGGTTGTGCCGACTGTTTTTTTGAAGATGCGGCTGTAATAACTCGGATCGTCGAAACCGAGGCTTTCGGCAATTGCCGCAACGGGAAAATCCGAGGAAGCGAGCATCTTTTTCGATTCGTCGATTTTTTTGTCGAGAATATATTTGCCTATGCTCACGCCCTGAAACCGCGTGAAAAGGTGCGAGAGATAATATTTGCTCGTGTAGCATTTTTCCGCAACCTCGTCCAGAGTGAGTTTCCGCTTGAAATTCTCGTCGATATAAGCGAGGACGGTTTCCATCGTCATGCTTTTGTCGAGAAGGGCCGAAGCGTTTTCGGTGCGGTTTATCAGCCTGAAAATGTACATTATGAGCGTTCTGGAAATGTTCTGGCAAATTTCCATGTAAAACCGTTCTTTAAGTTCGAATTCGGTGATTAGCGCGGTGAAATAACGGTGGAAAACGTCGTACATTTCCTCCGTGTGAAAAATCGGACCGTAAGATTCGGGCAAAAGACTGTTCGGCGGAAGATTGGTTATTTCGAGTTTATCATAGGCGATGAAAAGGATTTCCATCGGGTCTGTTTCGTTGCTTTTTTCGCAATGCGTCACACCGCTGTTGTAAATGAGCAGATC
>JALETB010000007.1 GCA_022781715.1 Clostridiales bacterium
GATTATTTCGTCTTCTCGGTCTTTTTTTCGGTCGCTTCCGGCATTTCCGTCATTCGCAGAATAGTCGCGCCGTAAGGGATAAATGTAACTCTTTCGCTGCCCGTGGCGGCGGTGTTTTTTGGCTTTTCGGCGCACATTCCATGCCGTTTGCCCCATTTGACCGTTTTCATCTCGCAGGAGATTTCGCACGGCGGGTTTTCGGGCGAAAACGGATAATCGCCTATCGCGGTTTCCTTATAATCGAAACGCGGTTTATCCGAAAAAGCGTAATTCCACCTGGAAATCGGGAAAAATTCGTAGTCGCAATAAGGAAATTTCCTTTCTATCTCGTTTATCGTGCAGATGTTGTAACTCGCCCACGCCGAAGTTTTCGCGGTGTATTCGTGCATAACGCTTCTGTATTTTATCGGCACGGAATATAACAGCGCGCCGTTTCTCAGCACGTACATTCCCGTATCCGTTTTTTCGAGGCGGGGTGAGTAAATATATTCGCACGAAAATGTTTCTTCGGGCTTCGTTATCGCAAGCGTAGCGTATTTTCCGCCGTAAATTCTGCCGTTTACCGACAACTTCGCGTAAGACGGAATTCTGATTTTCAGCGCCTCGCCGGGAGCAGAGCCGGCATGGTTTTTCTGTTTCCAAACAATCTCGAAACGGCTTTTGAACGGATAATCGGATATAACGCTCAGTTCAACGTTTTCGCCGTTAACGCGGGCGTTTACTTCGGCGGGCGTGGGCGAAAGTATGACGAGTCCGTTTTTGCAACGCATAACGGAACTTTCGGCAAACTTCGGGAAGCCCTGACCGTGGTTTGCGGTGCAACAACCGTAATGCGGTTCAAGCCCGAAAAGATGCGCCTCGCCGTTGTTGGAGTTGAAAGGAACGTCGTCGTTGCTTTGCCTGGAACATTCCACCTGATTGACTTGCTGGTCGTACTGATGCGCCCACATGTCGGGCGTAAGCGCGGCGGGGAGCAGATTGAACGCGAGATTTTCCAGAACGTCGCCCCAGTAGGCGTCGCCCGTTATTTCGAGCAGAGTTTCCGCCGAAAACATTGTTTCCACAACGCCGCAAAGTTCCGTGCCGTGGACGGGCGAATGCCCCGAAAGACACTCGTCGCCCGAAAAATGTCCGTTGCCCACGCGGTGAAGAGAAAGGATTTTATTCAGGAATTTTTTTGCGAAACCTTTGTCTTTTTTGCCCGAAATAAGCGAATATAACGCTTTTTGTTTGAGAGCCATCGCCACGTTTACGTTGTGGAGTTCGAAGTTCCAGTATTTTTTCTCTTTCGGCTTGGCGAAAGACAGAGCGTTCGCCATTTTTTCGTAGTCGAATGAGGTGCAATATAATTCCTTGGCAAAATCGACGAGTTGTTTGTTTTTCGTCCGCTCGTAAACGAATAAAATCGGGAAAATCGCCTCGAACCACCGCGCCGATGCCCAGCCGTGAACGGTGCAGTTGCGAACGTGAGAATACATGCAGAGCAGACTTTTTTCGGCGGCTTTCACGGCTCTTTCGTCGCCCGAATATTCCGCGTATTCCGCAAGAACTTTGTCCATAACGATTTCCGCCCACAGGTCGCAGTTTTTCCTGTCCTCCGTGGGTGTGAGCCAACCGTCGTCGCATTGGCGGGAAATCACTTCGTTAATATATTTTTCCGCGCGCGAAATCATATCTTCGTTTTTTAGAAGATAGGCGAGCGGAATAAACCCGTCCAGCCAACAGGGGAGCCTTTCCCAGGAATCGGCTTTGCCGCCCAGCCAGCCGCTGTCTTTAACGTCCGGCCACACTTTGTCGAGATTGCCGGCAAGCCCCGCCGCCTGAATTCCGAGTTGCCGTTTCAGCCAGCCCGAGGGGTAAATTTCGCCCGGCGAGAGTTTTTGAAATGCTTTTGCGTTTTTCATATATTCTCCTGTTTGACAAATATTACGCAATGCATTATAATGGCAATGCGTTGCCGTTTCAATGGGTATAATACGCAAAAAAGTGAGGATTAAACGCATATGGAAGAAATGCGCTGCTTTTATACGAGGGACGCGAGGATTCCCCTCAACATTCAGGCTATAGGCAAAAGCACCTGCGAGATGAATTATTCGTCCTGGCGGGAGAATTCCGATATAAGCGACGTGGAATATATTCTCGAAGGAAAGGGCAAAATAGTTGTGAACGGTACGACTTATTACCCCGAGAAAGGCGACGTGATAATCATTCCAACGGGGAGCAATCACCGCAACACGACCGATATGCGCGATCCGTGGCGGAAATTGTGGATAACCGTTTACGGCTATTACGTCAACGACCTGCTCGCTGCTTACGGGCTTGAAAAATCGGCGTGTTACCGCGCGGACTGCAAAGACCTTTTCGAAGAGATGAGAACGCTTGCCGAAAGCGATATTTCATATGAAACCCTGTGTGAAGAAATCTCGGTGCTGCTCCTTAAAATCGTTCACAGAATAGCGCTCACAACGAAAACGCTGAAACACGTGAACGCGACCGTCCAGCGGATAAAAAAGGTGATAGACGACAGCATCGAAAAGAAAATCGACCTCGACAAGGTGGCGAACGAAGTTTATCTTTCCAAATCTCAGGTGATAAGGCTTTTCAAGAAGAATTACGATATAACGCCTTACGAATATATTCTGCAGAAAAAGATCGAAACGGCGAAAATTTTGTTGAAAAACAGCGACCTGACGATAAAGCAGATCGCCGACAGGCTGAGTTTTTCGGACGAGCATTATTTTTCTAATTTCTTCCTGAAAAAGGTCGGCGTGAGGCCGAAAGAATACGCGTTGAAATAAAAACGAAAGTTTTAAGGCATATCCCGTAAGCGAGAACCTGTTCGGGGTATGCCTTTTTGTTTTGCCGGAGATTCGGTTCGTCGTCGTCGCAGGCGGCAAATGCAATGCTTAAAAATTGTTTTTGCGTATATATTACACTTTTTATCCGATAAATTGCATTGTTTGCCGTAGTCCGTGTGTTTATAATTTATCTATCAATACCGGAAACGGCCTGTTTTGTTTTTGGTTGATATTATCCGGAAAAGGAGAAAAAGATGAAAAAATTATTGTGCCTGATGTTCGCTTTTATTTTTGTATTTTCGCTCGGTTCGTGCAAAACGGGCGGCGGAAGTGCGGGAGAGGCGAATCTTCCCGATTACGTTAAAAACAGAAACGAAAACGTCGAGTATAAAATTTCGTCCTGGGTGGGCGTGCCTAACTACGTCGTTAAACTCAACACCAAAAAGGACGTCGTTGCCGGCAGCGCGAGGGAGATGACCGACGAAGAGTTTGAAAATCAGTACAGGATTTTCAAAGAAAGCGGAATATCTATAATGTACCCCGGCGAATGGAAAGCTTCGGCGACGGACGGCGGACCTTACAGCGGCAATTATACATCCGACTCGAGGTTTATCAAGAGAATGCTCTCCACCGCCGAAAAAACGGACGTGAAGCAGATGATAAGGGATTACACTCTCAACGGAATTCTGAAAAACACTTCGCTTACGGACGAAGAGGCGGTCGCGGCGGCGCAGAAGGCTGTGGCTTATTATAAGGACGACGCGGCTTTATACGGTCACCTCATCGAGGACGAGCCGATATTAAACGAAATAGACGTGTGCAAACTCGCGCTTAAAAGATACAAGATGGTTTTCCCCGATAAGGTCGGACTTGTCAACCTCTGCCCGATAATAGGCAGAGCCGCCGATTTCACCGACGAAAACTGGAACAGCGAAGAATGCACCGCATGGGAATATTATCTCGACAAATGGCTCGAAGGCGAAACCGCCACGGACTATATTTCTTACGACCATTATCCCCTTCTCGGCAACAATTCCACCGGCAAAACCTCGATAGAGCCGACGTTTATCGTTTCCATGGAATACGTTGCGCAGAGAGCGAAAGCGACGAACAGAGAAATGTGGACGTATCTTCAGAGCATAGGTTACGGCGGAGCGAACCGTATCCCCACGAGCGCGGCGGATATTTCCTTCCAGGCGTACACCTTCCTCGCTTACGGCGGAAAGCAGATAAGTTGGTTCTGTTACTGGTCGCCTGTCCGTTACGACGGACTCACGCATTTCACCGAAGCGATGATCGAACTCGACGGAACGAAAACGGCGGTTTACGATTACGTGAAAGAGATAAACCACGAAATTCTCGCGTTTGACGACATTTACGATAACTTCGAGTGGCAGGGATCGATGACGAAAGTCGGCAGAGAAAACGCGATGGGCGAAAACGACAATTTCGAATACGTCGCCGATTACGTTATGAAAAGCCATCCGCGTATCGAAAAATACACCGCCGAGCAGGATGCTCTTATCGGCGTGTTCAAGGATAAAGCGGGCAAAGAGGACGGGTTTATGGTGGTAAACTTCACCGACCCCGCCAAAAATTTGTCCAACAAAATCGAAATCACCTTTAAGGACACGAATTACGCCGCGGTTATCGTCGACGGCGAACTCAACACGATAAAACTCAACAACGGAGTTCTTAAACTCAATCTCGACAGCGGCGACGGCGCGTTCGTCATACCGTTGAAATAAGTTTTCGGTACAGGTTTCAGGCGTTCGTTATGCTGTTGAAACATATACCTTCGAAATAAAAAAGAGGAGAAAATTATGAAGAAGTTTTTAAAAACGATTATTTGTTGCTTTCTTATGTCGGCGACGCTCGCTTTAACGTTCGCGTGCGGCGGCGGCTCGGACGAAAGCAAAGGCGGCTCTACGGGCTTGATAATGAACGAAAACAGGGTTTATTATATCGATCCGGACGTCCCCGGCGACAGCATCGACAATAAAACGAGAATCAAAATCACCTTTGCCGAAACGGGCTTCGGCAGAACGTGGATAGAAAACGCCGCAAAGGCGTTCGTGACCGAAAACCGCGAATACTGGGTTTACCTCGACGGCGACCCGGAAATCACGACCGGAATGAGCAACAAACTCGAAACGGGTGCGGCGATAGCGGACGTTTATATGGTTCTCGCTTCCAACTGGTACGATTTCGCGGTGAAAGGCTGGATAGAGCCTATCGACGACGTGTACGATACAAAAATCGACGGTGAAGATAAACCCTCTATCGCCGGAAAAACGGACGAAGTGTTCCTCGATTACAGCAAAGCGACCGTGAAAAACAAAGAATCGCTTTACGTAATGCCCTGGAACAAAAACGTCACGGGCATCGCTTATAACGGCAAAATGTTCGAGCAGTACGGTTGGAAAGTTCCCGAAACGGTGACCGAACTCGTTGAACTTTGCGACCGGATCATCGTCGATACCAAAGGCAAAGTTTCGCCCTTCGTCTATTGCGGAGCGGACGGCGGATATTTCGATTTCCTGCTCATGAACTGGTGGTTACAGGCTTCCGGCAAGGAAAAAGTCGAGGAGTTTTTCGATTTCGGCAGCGAAGAGGTTTTCGCTTTCAGAACGCAGACCGACCCGAGTTACGGCAAGTTGGTCGGGCTTAATCAGTTCAACAAATTGTTCGGGAAAAACGCGAGCGGAACTTATAACGGAAAAGAGTATTCTTACGTGCTCACGGGTTCGGCTTCAAAGAAGAACACGCAGGCTCAGCAGAGTTTCATTCTCGGCGAAGCGGCGATGATGCCGAACGGCGGCTGGATGGAATGCGAAATGCAGGAATTTTTGCCCGAAGGCTTCGAAATGAGAATGATGAGAACGCCTTACGTCGAAAACGTTTCTCTCAAAAAGGACGGCGAATATATCTCCTGCAACTATTCGGCTCAGCCCGACTATATGCTCGTTCCCGCAAAGGCTAAAAACAAAGAGGGCGGCAAAAAATTCCTCGCGTTTTTGCAGCGCGACGATATTTTAAAACAGTACACGAAAGATACCGGAAGCATAAGACCTTTCGTCTACGATTATTCGGAGGGAGAATACACGAAATTCAACGCCGATTGCTTCGATATCTGCAAAAACTCCGATTACAGTTATTTCGAATACAGCAAATCTCCGTTGTGGCTTGCGACAAAAGTGAGAGTTTTCAACACTCTTTCTCCTTATACGAAGATAAGAAGCGGAGAACTCACCGCGGCGGTATACTGCGCGAACGAATATAATCACGTGAAAGATAATTGGTCGACATGGAAGATAGAAGCGGGAATGTGATAAAAGAAAAGAAAGGGCTTTCCGCCGCGTGGCACAAGAGGCTGTTTCTGATCGCGATGATGGCGATACCCATAGCGCATTTCCTCGTGTTTTTCGTGTATATCAACATAGACACGATCGCCCTGTCGTTCAAAACGCTCGACAGGTCCGCTTCGTCGGACGGAAGTTACGTCTGGGTGGGCTGGCAGAACTACGCGGAAATCTTCAGGAACATGACTTCGCCTTACAGCGTTATTCTCAAAGCGATAAGAAACTCGCTTCTGCTGTTTGCGCTGAATAACTTCATTTTGCTGCCGCTCGGCATACTGTTTTCTTACGTCTTATCGAAAAACATGCCCGGCGCGAAGATTTTCAGAGTGGTGTTTTATCTGCCTTCGATAATAAGCGTCGTCGTTTTAACGATGCTTTTCGCGTTCGTGTTCGATTCCACGAACGGCATAATCAACCCCATTCTGAAAGCGTTGCATCTCGAGAGCATTATCCCCGAAGAGGGGTGGCTTATGAGCCAGAAAACGGCTATGAAAATGGTACTTTTGTATTGTTTCATCGTCGGTATAGGCGGCAATATACCGCTGCTTTCGGGCGCGATAGGGCGAATCCCCGAAGAACTGAAAGAAGCCGCGCGGCTGGACGGAATAGGTTTCTGGGGCGAACTCGTGAACATCGTTTTTCCGCTCATCGGCACGACGGTTTCCACGTTGTATATGTTCGGAACTACGGTTATATTCACGATTTTCCTGCAGCCGAAACTTTTAACGAACGGCGGACCGGACGGGGAAACCTATACGATTGCGCTTTATATAGTGCAATCAATAAGAGAATCGGGCGAACTCACGATGGGCGCGGCGGTGGGAATACTGTGCGCCGTTATCGGAACGCCTATAGTCATCGGAACTAAACGGGTACTCGAAAAACTGTTTCCCGTTTACGAATATTAAAAAATGCGGCTTTACGCCGCGAGGAGGAAAAATGAAAAAACTACTTGTTTTTGCGTTAACGTTAACGCTCGCTTGTTCGGCTGTTATCGGAACGGCTTTCACGGGCGCGAAAGCCGCCGAGAAGAACGTGAGCGTTTCGGAAACGGTGGACGACGTCCGCTGGACGAAACAGGGGGACGAAACAAAAATCACCAAAACGGCTAATTCCGCTTATTATCTTGCGGAAGCAAATCCCGCATGGCCTAACCTGAACTATATCAGTTCGGAAAATACCGTAAAAGGCGACAAAACCGTTTACGCCGAGATAGAAATCGACGGAACGTCCTTCGGAACGGGCGCGACCAGCACGGCTTTCGCTTTCCAGCCGTATAACGCGGGTACGGATTCGATTACCGATTATATGTACACCACCGGCGAAAGAACGATAAGCGATCACACTTCCACCGGCAATTACGGGCAA
>JALETB010000020.1 GCA_022781715.1 Clostridiales bacterium
GCGTATATCATCGACGAAACGAACAAAGAGGACGACAGCAACGGCTTCGAATTCAGATTTTTCGAGCCGGAAAAAGAGGACAACGTGGAACTTTCGGAGCATCTCGATTTGTTCGGCGCGCTGTTTATGAGTCAATTCAACAAAAACAACAACGTATAACAGGTTAAAAATACAGCGGTTAAAATGAAATTTAATCTAAAAACCAACCGAATATGCGCCCCGGACAATCTTGTGAGGCGAAGAGTCCCAAAGATTAACCGGGGAAAAAACCGGGAAAGGGGATTTACCTTGCTCGAAATGGTCATCGCGATGATGCTTTTACTTATGGTTATCTCGTTGATCACCGCGCTTATGGTGACTATAATCAAGAGCGCGGAAAAAAACGAGCGCGAGGGGCGAATTTACTCCGACCTTTATTTTGCGGAAATCAGCATTAAAAATCGGTTGAACAGATACGAAGAATATACGAGCGACGGCTTGGTTTACGATATCGCCGCAGTCGAACCCGACAACACGGACGAGGGAACGTATAAAATCGCGAGCGAGGGGAATTATCTTGCGATTTTTCCCGCCGCGACGGACGTTTCGGTCGGTTTTAAGCCCACGGCGGTTATGTGGTTCGACAAAGCGCAACGATCGGTTATTTACAGCGACACGTACGACAAACTATTGCTTAAAACCGTTGACCGCATCACGTTTTTCAGAGGTGAAAGCGCGGTTAAAGTTTCGATATATTATAACAGAAACGAATCGCCTTATATTCTGCTTATCGCTTTCGGGAGGAATCAGAAATGAGAATACGTTTTTGCAATTCCAAACGATACGCGTTGCAGAATAATTCGAAAACAGACGTTCGCGGCGCGAGCAAGGGGTTTTCGCTTCTGGAAACGGTTATCGCAATGACGATTATCACAATCGTTTTCACAATGGCGGTTTCATCGATGCTTTTCGTTTCCACAACGCTGAAAAAAGTTGACAATCAAAGATTTTTTACCAACGAAGCCGCGAACTTTCTGGAATGTTATAAGGTGGAAGGCTCGGAGGGCTTTGCGAAAAACGCTAACGAATTTTTCTTCGGCGCCGAGAGTAATGACGGCTCGGGCGGCGCAGGTTCCGGCGCGACGGGCAACAACGGCACGGACGGTTACGGTTCGGAGGGCGCGAATAGTATTGTTGCGCCCGAAACGGGTAGTTATACCGTACTTATCGGCTACGATTCCGACTATAACAGACAAATAATCGCGACTTACGGCGCGGGCGAGAATATCCCCGAAGCGGCTTTCAGACAGAAATATTTTACGCTCGTCATCACAATCGATAAGAGTTTCGAATGCGTGGTCTACAACTTCAAGGGGAGCGTTCTGTTCGAGGGTGGAAAATTTTACAGCAGGTACGACTTATGAGAAGGTTGTTTTCGGAAAAACTTAATAACCGTTCAGGCAGTCGTTGCGAAAAAAAAGCCGCAGAAAAACCTGCCGGCATTACACAAAAAGGCAGCCGCGGATTCATTCTCGTTTACACGGTTATGATTATGACGTTCGTCGTTACGCTTGTCGGTGCGGCGGTCAGCATGCTTCAATCGACGATTTCCATTTCGAAAAAAGTCAGCAACAAGTACGCTCAGGACACGGCTTTTTATCAGATAGAGGAGTATATTGCTGCCGGGTATTACGCCACGGCGGGCGATTATGCGCTGAATAACGGTTTTATGCTCGAAGTCAGAAGCGACACCGAGGACGGCTCGGGTGCGAATATTTTTGAAGTTACGGTTTATCAAGGCTCGCGCGTGAGACTTTATATACAGCAACGCAACGGAACTACCGTTAAATACATTTATGGGGAGGATAAAGGCTGATGGAACTATATCTTCACATCTGTTTCTGCGTCCTCGCCACGATTTTCGGCGCGTGCTTCGGCAGTTTTGCGAACGTTCTGATTTACAGACTGCCTGCCGGCGAAAGCCTTGTCAAGGGAGCGTCGCACTGCACGACTTGCGGAAAGAGAATTCTCAAAAGAGATAATATTCCGATTATTTCGTATGTCGCGCTTCGCGGAAAGTGCCGTTTTTGCGGCTCGAAAATCAACCCGAGATACGTTATCGTCGAAACGATTACGGCGTTGGTTTTTCTCGGCTTCGCGCTTCTGTCGCCGGTTATCGGGTTCGCTTACTCCGTTTTTTGCATGGCGTTTTCCGTTCCGGTCATCGCCGTCGCGTTTATCGATTTCGAAACGGGGTATATTCCCGATTCGCTCAACGTGGTAATTCTCATAATCGCCGCGCTGGCGTGTGTTTATTCGGCGATTTTCGGCGGGTATGTAAGTTGGCTTTCGCGGCTCATAGGGCTGGGCTTTTGCCTAGTGTTTTTCGGCGGAGCATACTTTATCTCGAAATGGATTTTAAAACGCGAAGGACTCGGCTTCGGCGACGTTAAATTTACGGCTCCTTGCGGGCTGTTTCTCGGAATCAAAGCAGCGTTTTTTGCAACGCTCGTTTCGACGATTCTCGCTTCGGTTATTCTGATAATTATTCAGGCTAAAAATAAAAACGAAGAGAAACAAAAGGAATATCCGTTCGCGCCCTTTCTTGCTTTCGGAATCCTCGTCGCGGCGTACGTCGGCGAAATCGTCGTCAACGCATATCTCGCATTGTTTTAAAAATATAAACTTCATTCGAAATTGCCTATATTAAGAGTGTTGCCGGAAATTTTCGCAAACGCTCGTCACTCGATTAAGGATAAAATATGAAAAAATTCAAATACATTGCCGTCAATATAGAAAAGAAACGCTTTACCGGGATTTTCGTGGCGGAAAACGAAGAAAATTTAAGACAACTGCTTTCGCAACAGAACCTTTATTTAATTTCTTGCAAAGCTATAAAAAACGAAACGCCGAACCCGTTTTTCAGCGTAAGCGGTAAAATCGAAATCAAGGAACTTACCACGTTCTGCCGACAGTTCGCGATAATGCTTAACTCGGGAATTTCGATTCTCGAGAGTTTAAACCAACTTAAACAACAAAAGTTTTCAGGATATTTCAAAGCGTTGCTTTTTATTATTTACGACGACGTTAAGGTTGGTTTACTCCTTTCGCAGGCGATGGAGAAGCATAAGAAGATATTCCCCGAGTTTTTCCGCAGTATGATTTACGTCGGCGAAGTCTCCGGACATCTCGAACAGGTTCTTATTTCGCTTGCCGACTATTACGATAACGAAATCGAACTTAAAAAGAAGATAACCGGCGCGCTCGCTTACCCTATATTCATGGGTCTTCTGATTATTGCCGTTGCCGTTCTGATGCTTGTTTTGGTCGTTCCTATATTCAAGGATACGTTAAAGCAAATGGACATTGAGGAAAGCGATTTTAATATAATAACCCTCTTACTGTTTAATATGAGCGACTGGGTTATGAACTACGGTCTAACTCTTCTTTATGTTTTGATAGGTTTGATTGCTTTAATCTTTTTCGGTTTAAAAACTCAGAAAGGAAGAGATATAGCCGATTATCTGAAATATAATTTACCTGTAATACGAGACGTTCAGATTAACATGGTAGCGAGTAAATTCGTCAAATCTCTCGGTTTGCTGCTTGCCAGCGGTATGAATATGGCGGACGCACTCGACGTCGTGCAGCATCTTCTCGGAAACAGATATGCCGAAAAGAAGTTTAAATGCGTCGTCGACGACATCCGTCAAGGAGCGTCGCTTACGTTTGCTATGGATCAGTATAAGATTTTCCCGCAAATTCTCATTCAGATGATATCAACGGGCGAAAAAACCGGCGGCGTTGAAGAAATTCTCAACAGAACGATGAAATTTTTCGATTCTCAGGTAGAAAGCGCACTTTTAAAAGCGACAGGCATTCTTCAGCCGGTGATGCTCTGCGTTATGGGCGTCGTTATCGGCGGAACGTTCATGGCGATTTATTCTCCTATACTTACAATTATGACAAAGGCGATGTAATTGCGTCAAAGGGTTTAATATGAATATAAATTACGAGATAATTCAATATTACATCTACAAAAAGATAATCAAAAAGAAGCAACGCGACGTTTCGCTTGCCGATTGCGAACGTCTTAACATGACCGTAGAGAAGTACATGCAGGTCAAGAACTACGCCACCGAGGTACAGGCTCTTCCTGCGCTCGGCGAGTTCTACAACATGGCTTACGCCGAAATCGACATGTTCGATATCGACGACGATCTTGCGGACAGGTTTAACCTCAATTTCCTGAAAAAGATAAAAGCCGTTCCGCTGTTTGAAACGGACGCGGGCGTTCTCCTTGTCGCCGTCGGCAAACCTCTCGATTTCAATATGATGTCGATGCTTTCGACGTTTTATACCGGGCAGATAGAATACGTTCTCGTTCCGCCCACGCAAATCGACGTTCTGATGGATTCTATTCTTGCCGTCCGTTCCACGACGAGCGCGCTCGAAACTCTTCAGACGGAGAGAGATAAGCAACTTCTGCGCGATGCCGGGGCAACGGATAATTCCAATTCCGTCACAAGTACGGACGATATAATCAACGCGCCGTCGGTTAAACTTGTCGATTCTATCATCAAAGAAGCGATTCCTTTCCGAGCGAGCGATATTCACATAGAGCCTTACGAAAAAATCGTTAAAGTCCGCTATCGTATCGACGGCGATTTGCAGGAAAGAGCGGATTTCCCGATCGAATCTTACCCCGCAATCTGCGCGAGAATTAAAATTCTTGCCGGCTTGAACATAGCGGAGAGAAGAGTTCCGCAAGACGGAAGAATCAATCTTATCGTCAACGGCACGGAGTACGATTTCCGTGTATCGTCGCTCCCGACGGTTTACGGCGAAAAGTTCGTTATCCGTATTCTCGATAAAACGTCGTTCAGATTTACCCGTCAGGAACTCGGTTTCACGCCTGCGGAAAACGAGGTTATCGATAAAATCCTCAGCCACCCGCACGGCATAGTTTTGCTTACCGGGCCGACGGGCTGCGGAAAATCCACCACGCTTTATTCCTTCCTTAAGGAAAAGAACACACCCGAAGTGAACATCGTCACCGTCGAAGACCCTGTCGAGTACACGCTTAACGGCGTAAATCAGGTTCAGGTTAACGCGAAAGCGAATATGACATTCGCGTCGGCACTGAGAAGTATTCTCCGTCAGGACCCGGACATCATAATGATCGGAGAAATCCGTGACGAGGAAACGGCTGAAATCGCTATCAGAGCGGCAATCACGGGGCACTTGGTGTTCAGCACGCTGCATACCAACGACGCGCCCGGCGCGGTAACTCGTCTTGTAGATATGGGCGTAAGTAGTTATCTTCTTAAGGATTCGCTTGTCGGCGTAATCTCTCAAAGGCTTGTCAAAAGGCTTTGCCCGGTTTGCAAAAAACGTTCCAAAACGACGGAAGAGGAGATGCAACTTCTCGATATCGCAGAGCCTGCCACGATTTTCAGAAGCGTGGGTTGTCAGTTCTGCAACCAGACGGGCTATAAGGGCAGAGCGGGCGTTCACGAGATACTTTATCTCAACAACGCGCTCAAAAACAAGATAACCGCCGACACGAAAGCCGACGAAATCCGCCGTTATGCCGTTGAAAACGGAATGGTTGAGATGAATAAGTGTTGTCGCGACCTTGTTCTGAACGGAACTACGGATATGACGGAATATATGTCCATCAACGTTGAATAAACCGCAGCAAAATGCAGGTTTTTCGGCGCAAATAAAAATTACGAATTTTTTATGTAAAATCGTTGACATATCGGAAAAGGCATGTAAAAATACAAACAGGAAGACGTCGGAAAGTTCTGAACAGGGCGTTTTCAACTTAATATCTTTAGCAAAACCGCTGTGAGGCGGCGACGCAAAGCCATTGGGACTTTACGGATAAAAAGTCAGCCAGGTTGCAATTTAGTTTAACTATTTTGCAACCTTTTTTTATTGTCGAAACCCAACCGTTACCAAATAGGGAATACAAAACTTCAACGGAGCAACGAGGTACATAACGTGAATAACGAAATATCGGGCGCAGATACCGAAAAATTTAATATGTACGTCAGACGCTCCCTTTTAAGCGGCGTGAAGCCTATCGAAATGTTTTTCGAGCCTGTTCTCGATTGCGACGTCGGCGAACCGCTTGCTTACAGAGGTTACGCAAAGGTAAACAGCGTGGTCGCGGGCGTGCTTGCTCCGGGCGATTATCTCGGCGCGAACGTCAGCGAAAAGGTTTTGGCGGACTTCACGATGAGGGTTCTCAAAAAAACTGCGCTCATTTCCACCGCTATGGCGGAAAAGAAAATAAAATTCGGGTTTATAACGGTTAAATGCCCCGTGAGCCTCGTTTATTCGGACGATTTGTATTCGCTCCTTAAAAACACGTTTCAAACGTTTGCGGAGGCGGAAAACGGACTTTTCAAGCCCGAAAAAATCTGCCTTGAGTTCGACAGCGAGTTGATGCAGACCGACGGCGCGAAGTTGAAAACTGTTTTTGACGATATCCGCGCGGCGGGCGTTAAAATCGCGGTGAGCGGTTACGGCGGCGACGGATTTTCTATCGAGAAACTTCTCGCGGCTTGCCCGGACGTGCTTTTCACGGACGAAAAACTTACAAGGCTTGTGACGAACAGAGAGAAGAGCGGAGCGGTCGCTCCCATTCTCAACGTGGCGAAGAGCCTCGGCGGCAATATCGTTGCGGACGGAGTTATCGGCTACGACGAATTGAGAGAATTCAGAACGAGAGATTGCTTAGGGTTTATTCCCGCCGAAACGTATAGCGGCAGAATCGAAACAAAGGCGAGCCTTATGACGTTCGACGAGTTGATTTCCGCGGGAGATGGAGAGAACAATGACGGAGAATAAACAACCGTTTTCGAGCATCGCTAAAAATGGCGAAGAAGTTCGGAAAATAAAAAAGTGGCAGAGGGTAATTCCGCCGGTGATAGGCGTAATCGTTATGCTTCTCGTGCTTGTTTATATTTTCTCTCTTTTGTTCAATCGTTACGGCAGTTTCACGATATCCGTCAAGGATTTTGCGGACAGAAAATATTCGTTGACGCTTTCCGAAACGGCGAGTTTCAAACGCACCACGTCAAGGCTTAACGCCGCGGCGGCAAACGACATAACGAACATTTCATACAATAACATTCCGAAGGACGTAAACGACGTAGACGGCGCGCACAACGGCGAAAATTACCTTGCTTATACGTTCTATCTTAAAAACTCGGGCGAGGAAACCTGTAATTATCGTTACAGCATTATCATTTCCAAGGCAACTTCGGGGATAGACGCCGCCGCGAGAATAAGAGTTTATTATAACGAAGATTTTTACAAGTCCGCCACGGACGAATTTAATTACAGCGGAGATTTCGTCGATTACGCAAAGCCGAAAACGGGCGGAAACGGCGAGCCGGAAACGGATAAGGAAAATCGCCCTATGACGAATTTCGAGAGCGAAAACCTTATCGTCAAAAAGGACGTCGACAATTTCGCTTCGGGCGACGTTGCAAAAATAACCGTCGTAATCTGGCTCGAGGGCGACGATCCCGATTGTGTGGACGATATTCTCGGCGGTCAGTTAAAAATCGATATGGTTATGGAAATTCTCGGCAGTTCCGGTGACGCCGAAAACCAAAAATAAGAAAATTGCCAAACGCGGCTTTTCTTTATCTGCCCGAAGAGGCTTCCATTCCCGCAACAGGGTGGATAAAGTAAGCCGCGGTTGGGATTAAATCGGTCAAGAAAAAGCCGTTAATATATTATTTTTATTTACATAAGGTCTTATCCGTAACGGTGCAGTTGCGGAAGATATAAAAACAAAACTCTATTTAAAAAGGAGAAAAACAATGAAAATGTTTAAAAAACTTATCCCTGCGCTCTGCATGTTGCTCGTAAGCTCCGTAATGCTTGGCTCGACGACTTTTGCATGGTTCTCTATGAACACCACCGTTACCGCTTCCGGAATGAAAGTTGAAGCGAAGTCTGACGCAAAATTTCTTCAAATAAGAAATGGCGGGGATTGGAATAATACAGACGCGTTTACATCTGCAACGCTTACCGCTGAAAAAAATCCATATATCCTACAATGCCTGTTAAAGCCATCGCTGAAGATAAGAAAAGCGTAACTCCGTTTGACGGAACGAGTTTAGTTTGGGTATCTACTTATAGTACCGATCCTAGTAATGCTACGGCAGGTGTTGGAACGAGCAATAATTATTCCGACGTTACGCTTAATGTTGCAGATAATCATGCTTTGAAAGTTGATTTTACTGTTCGCCTTAAACCCAATTCAGGAGCAACAGCAGCCAATAATCTTAAGGTTACAAATGTTAGATTTACTGCTACTACTCAAAGTGAAGATATAACTGACGGGCTTTCTTCTAGCCTTCGCGTATTGTTTGTGTGCGGAGAAAACAAAGTTGTTTGGAAACATGGAGAATATGTTGTTGGAAAGGCGGATAGTGTTTTAGCAGATACGGTTACAACGGATGATTTAACTGTTACTGCTTAAGTTTATTATGACGGTTCTGATTCTAACTGCGTAACAAATAAAGCATTGACGCCCGATGAATATTCTCTTGAGTTTACTCTTGGTGTTGCTTAATTCAATCTTTTATTGATTGTTTAACATAAGTTTATCGAGCCTTTCGGCGGGAAAATCCCGCCGAAAGCGTTCGGTTACTCAGATTATTTTTTAAAACTATTACATAATAAAGGATAAGGGGCGTTGCACCGCGCCGCAGTGTTCTTTGTTTTTAATGAGGAATGTGGGAATGGAAAACCAAAATAACAAATCAAAAACAAAAAAATAATCGATATAGTGGTGAACGTCGTTTTGTGGCTGTTCGTCATTTTCTCGATTTTCGTAACTGTGGTAGCCGTATCCGTAGACAAGGACGGCGAAAACGTGCCTATTGTCGGCGGAAAATGCTACCTCACCGTCCTTTCAACTTCAATGGAAGGCAAAAAACCCGACGGCATTGCCGCGGATAAACCTTCCGGTTTCAACAAGGGCGACCTTATCATCGCAAAATATATCGGCAAGGACCTTGACGCGAAAACAAAACTCGGAATCGGCGACGTTATATCTTTCAGATTCGACGTGAACAACGACGGAAAGATAGACAAAGGCGAACTCAACACTCACCGTATCGTTGACCTCGTTAAGGACGGAGAAGGCAATTTAACGGGTTATATCACCAAGGGCGATAACAATCTC
>JALETB010000079.1 GCA_022781715.1 Clostridiales bacterium
ACGATCGACGCGAGCGCCGCCGCACTCGAAACGTTCACGATTGTCGGAAAACCCGATTCTTCAAGAAGCGGCAGGAGATTTTTCACGGCGTAAACGGCGGATAAAAAATTCGTTTTCATCACGCTTTCGATATCGGAAACGGTGAAATCCACCGCCTTTCTGAACGGCGGAAATACTCCCGCGCAGTTGATAAGTCCGTTTAAAGCCGTGCCTCTCACCGCAAGTTTTGCGGCGAGATTTTTCCAGCCGATTTCATTGGAAACGTCGAAATTTTCGGTTTCGAGCATGTCCGACTTATCGCCGAGTGTTGCCTTAAAATCAACGAATTTCGCCTCGTTTCTGCCTATTCCGATAACTTTGCAGCCGTCGGCGATTAGTTTTTCGGTCAGAATTCTCCCCAACCCGGACGACGCGCCCGAAACAACGAAGAGTTTGCCTTTAAAATCGAGTTTCGACATTTTCGATATCTATCCCCTATTTTCAGAACAATTCTATATAACTGTCGCGTTCCGCGCCGACGGAAACGTATTTGATTTTGCAACCGACGGCTTTTTCGATATAACGGATATATTTTATCGCGTTTTCGGGAAGATCTTCGGCTTTTCTGCAAGCGGAAATGTCCTCACAGAATCCGTCGAGATATTCGTAAATCGGCTTGGCTTTGTCGAGATCCTCGCCGAACGGGAATTTTTCAACTCTCTTTCCGTCGATTTCGTAAGCGACGCAGACGGGAATTTTCTTCATATACGACAAAACGTCGATTTTGGTGAGCGCGATAGCCGTCGCGCCCTGAATTTTAACGCCGTAACGCGAAGCGACGACGTCGAATCCGCCCACTCTTCTCGGTCTGCCCGTAGCCGCGCCGTATTCGCCGCCCGCCTTACGCAATTCTTCCGCTTCGTCGCCAAACATTTCGCAGGTGAAAGGTCCTTCGCCAACGCAGGTGGAATAAGCCTTCATAACGCCCACGACGTCGTCGAGCCTGTATTCGGGAATACCCGCGCCGATGGGGGCGTAAGCCGCGATCGTCGAAGAGGACGAAGTGTAAGGGAAAATGCCGAAATCTATATCGCGGAGCGCGCCGAGTTGAGCCTCAAAAAGAAGATTTTTGCCTTCTTTAACCGCCTCGTCGAGATATTCGCCGACGTCGCAGACGTAATCGATGAACGGCGTGCCGAATTTTTCGAGCCAGGCGTACATATCCTCCGCTTTGAGCGCGGGAACGCCGTAAGCCGTTACGAGCAGGTTTTTCCATTCAACGATGTCGGCAATCTTCTGCTTAAGCACCGAAAGATGCTTCAAATCGCCCATTCTGAACGTTTTCTTCATATATTTATCCGAATAAACGGGCGCGATTCCGCGACGCGTCGATCCGAACTTTCTGTCCTTCAGTCTGTCCTCTTCGAGTCCGTCGAGAAGTTTGTCGTAAGGCATGCAGATAGTCGCTTTGTCGCTTATTTTAAGATGCTTCGGAGTGATTTCTATCCCGGCTTTGCGAAGTTTTTCGATCTCGCCGCAGAGATGCTCTATGTCGATAACCATTCCGGGGCCCATAACGTTAACCGTTTCGTCCCTGAGAATACCCGACGGAAGAAGATTGAGCGCGAATTTGCCCTTTTCGTTAACGACGGTGTGACCGGCGTTGTTGCCGCCCTGATAACGGATTATCACGTCGTACTTTTCCGAAAGAAGGTCGACCATTCTGCCCTTTCCTTCGTCGCCCCAGTTGATACCAACGATTGCAGTAAGCATTTTTTGTTTCTCCTATGTTTATTGATAAAAGTTTTAAACGTTGACTTCGGCCTTTACTCCGAGAAGCCCTGCGTTCTTTTCGATTATGTTTTTTCTCACGTCCGAAATAAATATTTCCGTCTGCCGTTTTGCCAGCCCGCAGAAGCCGTGAGCGTCCATTGTTTTTTCGATCTCTTCTCTCGTCAGATGAAGTTCATCATCATTAAGAAGTCGGTCTATAAGATCATTATCGCCGCCTTTTTCTTTTACGTTGATACCCGCTGCAATCGAGTGGACGCGGATTTTTTCATGCGCCCACTGGCGGTCGAAACCCTTTTCCGTCACGAGATACATAAGCACGTTTTCCGTCGCCATGAACGGCAGTTCGGCTTTAAGATTTTTCTCGATGACTTTGGGATAAACCTTCATTCCCGATATCACGTTTATATAAAGATTAAGAATTCCGCTCGTGGCGAGGAAGGCTTCCGGCACGGATATACGCTTATTCGCGGAGTCGTCCAGAGTGCGTTCGAGCCACTGCTGAGCCTCGGTTACGGCGGGATTGAGGGCGTCCACGATGACATATCTCGCGAGCGAAGCGATTCTTTCGCTGCGCATCGGGTTTTTCTTATAAGCCATTGCCGACGAACCTATCTGATTCGTTTCGAACGGTTCGTCCACCTCTTTCATATGGCACATAAGGCGTACGTCCGACGAGAACTTTGCCGCCGACTGAGCGATTCCCGAAAGGACGTTCAGTATGAAACTGTCGATTTTTCTCGAATACGTCTGCCCCGAAACGGGAACGACTTGTTCGAACCCGAATTTTTCCGCGATAAGCCGTTCGAGTTTGAAAACTTTCTCCTCGTCGTCGAAGAGTTGAAGAAAACTCGCGCCCGTACCCGTCGTTCCCTTACACCCGAAAAAGGCGAGGTTACCAAGTTCGAAATCGAGCCGTTTAAGGTCTTCCGCAAGGTCGTTTATCCAGAGCGTCGCCCTTTTGCCGAGCGTTGTGGGCTGAGCCGCCTGAAAATGCGTGTAAGCGAGAATGGGCAGGTCTTTATATTTATCGGCAAAGCCGCAAGCCGCATTTATCGCGTTGACGAGAAGGGCTTTTATTTCGATCAAACCCTCCCTGATGAGAAGAATATCGGCGTTATCGGTCACAAAACAAGAAGTCGCGCCCAGATGGATAACGGGGCGCGCTTTGGGGCAAAGATCACCGAACGCGTAAATATGAGCCATCACGTCGTGACGGAGTTTCTTTTCGTATTCGTTCTCTTTTTCGTAGTCTATATCGTAAATATGCTCTTTCATCTCGGAAATCTGCTCGTTTGAGATGGAAAGTCCGAGTTCTTTTTCGCTTTCGGCAAGGGCTATCCAGAGTTTTCTCCAGGTGGAATATCTGTTGTCCGCCGAAAATATTCTTTGCATTTTTTCGTCCGCGTATCTTTCGCAAAGCGGACTTACGTATTTATCTTTCATATTCACCTTTTATAGCCGTTTTGCGGCCGAGGGGATTTGCCCATTAAGCACAACGGGAGTATTATATTACTTTCGGAAAAAATATGCAATAACTTTTCGCAATGTTTATCAATGCGATTTTTTTATATCTCGTATAACCCCGCGGCTAAGCCGCATATGATTGCGACCGCGGACGTGTGCCTATCCACAGAAAAATCACGAACCCGGTTTGAATATCATCTTCAGATATTTGAAAAAGAACTTATAAAGGAAAACGAATATCGGGAACACGATGAAGAACAAAAGCAAAACCGCCGCCAACGCGTAAGCCATATAAGGAATTACGCATTCCGCCTTTTCCAGCACGAACTTTGCCTTTTTCTTCAGCAAAACGTAGAGCGCGACGATAAGCCCGCCCGCTATAATTCCGACGGCGATAAACTTGTAATAAGGCGATTTGTACTTTATCGTGACGGTGTTTTCGCCCTCTTCGAGCGGAATTATCATAAAATCGAGGTCGTTTTCGACGAATCCGGTCCTTTTGCCGTTGACTTTGACTTCGTAACCCTCGAGGTCGACGTAATTCAGATAAAGGCTCTGCCCCGCCGTCGCCGTTATCTTCGGCAGAATTATCTCGTTTTTAGCGAGTTTATATTCCACTTTTCTCTCCTCGAGATAATTTTTCAATTTGGTTATGTCGTTTTTGGAAATACTCGTTTTGCCCGAGGTTTTGCCCATAAGGAAATCATACGTAGCAACTTCGCAGAGTCTTCGCCGTTCGCTCGTGCCGAGATTATCCGTAAGCCCCGCGTCGATAGTTTTTCCGTCCACGACGGCGCACATCGGCAGAGCGTTTTCGTTTTCGTAAACAACGAATTTCGGCGTGTTGAGTTGGAGAGTGATCTCTTCGCCGTTTTCGAGATAAATTCTGAGCGCGACGAACGCGTTCGAGCCGCTCGAAGACTTGCCGTAATTCACCACCGCTTCCGCGTTTTCAAAGCCGCTTATCGGGAAAGTGACGTAAGCCGAAGAATCGCCCGTAACCCTGTAAACGCTGCCGCTCTTCTTCCATTTGTCGGAAGAAATATCGGAAAACCTGTCGGCGTCGTTGATTCGGAGCGAACTCAGTTCCGCCGTAATTTTATGCCCCACGACTTTGAGCATCTTAACGCCCGAAGCCGATTTTGCGGAATAAACAAGTTTTCCGTTTATAAGGCAATCGTAGCCGTCAGCGGTTTTTTCTATCCTGAGCGTGACGTCCTTATGCGGAACCAACCCCTCGAAATCGCCCTTCGGCAGAAGAACGGAAGCCGCGCGATAACCGCCTTTCCCTTCGTTTTTAACCACTTCCGCACACGGTTTTTCAAAGCCGTAAATACCGGTGTTTTTGTAATAATTTTTACCGTTCGCGTCGCTTTCGTCGCCGTCGTAAGCGTTGTAAACGATATATTTATAACCGAGGATCGCGTCCGTAAACGCACCTCCGCTATGAGTTTTGGTGCTGTTCTGCCCGTTGCCCGCATAGCCGAACTTTTTCTGAACGGTTAAGTTTTTCGCATCCGCCATGGAACTGAAAAGCGAATGCCCATAACTGTGAACGACGAGCGGCGAATCGGACGAAATGAAATAATCGTAGTTTTTATATCTGTAAAAATTCTCTCCGTAAAGTTCGTTTACGCCGTCGACGACTTCCTTATATGCCGAATAATTTTCCATCGAGCCGCCCTGACGGTCGCCCTTGACGAGCGAAAAATTGAAAAACACCGCCTGCGACAGCGACAATACGCACAAAATGCTGACGATATCCTTGAATTTTACGTTGAGATACTTCACACAGACGAGCGTGAGCAGAAAAACGAGCGTTACCGCACAAAACAGAATCCCGGTAACTTCCAATCCGCCTTCCGAATGGGCGAACGACGGAAAAAAACTGCTGAACGGCATATTCCCTTCGCTCATGGACGTCCACTTCATAAACGCGGAAACAAGTTTGCTCGTTTTATATTCGCCGTCGTAAATGAAATTGAAGAATCTGAACGTGAAGAACAAACACGAACAGACGAGAACGCAGACGACAACGACGCCAACCGTCGGTTTAAGAGCCGGTTTGCGCGTTTTATTTTCGCTTTCTTTGTCGTCGGTAACGGATTCGCTCTTTTCAGCCGCTATTTTTGCGGCGGATTTTTCGCACATCAGCGAAAGACCTTTCGCCGCAACGATAAGCCCGAAGCCGTCGAGCAAAAAGCCGAAACGGAGTGCGTAAGACATATACGAACCCATATTGAGAAGCAACATGCTCTCGTCCACGATGCACGGCAGGACGAGAATGAGAAACGCCACCACCGAAAACAACGCGAACTTATCTCCTCTTTTGGAACGGACGAAATAGTACGCGCCGAGAAAAATGAATGTGGAATTACATAATATATAAGTAAATTTTTCGTAAATATGCTCCACGAGTTTTCCGTTGTTGATCTGGCTTTGAGACAACGTTTTGAAAATCTCCGAAAAAATGCCCGCGTTTCTGCCCGCTTTCGTATAGGCGTAAAGGGCGGGCGCCATCAGCGGAAGAGCCATCGCCACCGCAAGGACGAAGCCAAAACACATCCTCGTGAGTTTGTGTTTCCTCTCGCTTTTGTCCACACAGAACACGATATAGGCAACGAGCGTGGGAAACAAAAGGAAAAAGGAAAAACAGGCTATCGAGAAGCACGCGTAAATCATGCAGGCAAGACTTATCGAAAAGAGTTTGAGTTCGTCCTTCAGAATAAGCCTTATGAAACCGCAGATCATTATGGGGATGTAAATCGAAATATCGAGCCAGACGATATAGGTGTTGGCAACGTATAAATACCCGCCGTAAGCATATAAAACAGCGAGCGTTACGGAGAGATAATCGGGGATAGACTTGAAATACTTTCTCAGAAGACAAAAGGCGGAAATCCCCGCGCAGGAGACTTTTAAAGGAAGCACGAAACTCACCATATGGAAAGTATGCCCTTCGCCGCCGAGAAGAAACAAAAACGTGAACGGACTTATCGTGCAATACGCAAGCGAACCGAACACGTCCATTCCGCCGCCGATATAAAAGGTGTGGAAAAGCCCGCTTTGACCTTTTAAAACAGAAAAATAATGCTCTATGAACGGATTTTCCTGCGCGAGCATGTCGTAACTCGACATAACCGCGCTGCCGAACGGATAAATGCCGAAAGACGCCTGAGCGATGAGAAACACCGCGAAAACAAAAAGCGGAATAAAAAAGAACCCGTAATTTTTAACGAAAAACGGAATTATTTTATCTTTTAAAACGTTTTTTTCACTCATAGGCATTACATTCCTTATCACTAATTACCGAAAAGGCGTATTCTTCGCCATTTTCCTTATCGTCGATTAACGCGGCTATTGCCGTTTACGCGCTACTTTACCGATTTTATTTTAACACAAACGAAAAAAAAATTCAATCGTTTTCCTACAAACCGATCTTACCGGCTAAATTTGTTCTAAAATCAATTTTTACAATTCCTTCGCCGCAACGCCGAGCGGTTGTTCGCGCCGCTTCAACAGGCGTATTTCGCGTTCCGGGAGCTGTTTTTCGTTTCTATGACCGAAACCCCGTCGACTCCGTCTAAAAACTCTTCCGGCACGAACCCGATCCCGAGGTCGGCTTTGGCCATGGGCAAAATCTGGTCGGCGGTTGCGGCAATACTTTCCATCGTTTTGTACGCGACTTCCGGATAGACGCACGACAAACAGAGAGCATAACTGCGGTTACAGTAAATATCCACCCGCATAGCGGGTGGCTTTTCTTTTTCGGGTATAACTCTCATATTATTAGCAACTCACAAGTGCGTCCTTTAGTCACCTGCCAGTCGCGCGTTGTTTTACTTGCTACCCGTAAACGGTTCTCTCGGATCAAAAATACTCAATTGATCAGACTCTTTATCTCTTTTTAATTGATTTGATATATATTCTTTTATCATTTTCGTATTTTTTCCTACTGTGTCTACATAAAATCCTTTACACAAAAACTCTCTGTTTCTGTATGCAAATTTTATGTTTCCCCATTTTCTGAAATAACATCAAACTGCTCTTTCCTTTCAAATATCCCATCACACTTGACACACTATGTCAGACCACGGTTCGTTTTATTCTTGTCTGGCATACTTCGGCGGTATACTTACCAATATATGTATATGATCAGGGCATATCTCTCTCTATTATTTCTATTCCTTTCTATTCGCACAGTTTTCTAAATATTTCTCTTATTTCAAGTCTCTTTTCTTCAAAAGTTAACCTTTTTTGAACCACGCGACTAAAGAGCGTTGAAACCCGATTTTTTCGATAATTTCGGCGTATTTAGCGTTTCCCGTAACGGTAAG
>JALETB010000082.1 GCA_022781715.1 Clostridiales bacterium
TAAGCCTGTTTTATCTTAATCCGGATTATTTCGAGAACACTATATCCACGATATATCCGTGAGTGACTTTCTTACCGCTTTCAGTGCTTTCAGTGATTTCAGTGGGTATGCCATTGATATACTGATTTTTCCTAAAATCAATTCTCTCGTCAGTCAAATCTACCGCGTGTTCATAGTTCCCATCTTCGTTTATGACGCAGTAACTGCTGATTGCGCCGCTTACATAGTCCGAAAAATAACTACTACCGTCTGCTTTAGTGGGATATAATCTCGACGCAGTGTGGACGAAGTTACCTTCATTCGGATTTTCGACGCCTTCAAGGCTGTTCGCATAGACGATTGTCATCTTCGTGTATCCTTCGGCAATCTTTTTCTGAATGACCGCGCCCGAAATAAGACACCAGAATTCACCGGAGCCGTTTACCGAGCTCATTACCCAGCCTTTACCCTCGATATACTGCACGGCTCCGTTTTCGCTTGCACTACCCAACATCCACGTGGACTTATCTTCTTTTACCTCGGGTTCGTCTTTTTCGAACACTATATCGGCAATGTAACCGCTAGTAACTTTTTTACCGTCTGCATCCTGATTGAAACAAATGATGTAAGCGACCTGCGTAAAATCAACGGTTGCATCCGTCAGGTCGATACGGTGTTCGTAATACTTCACTCCGTCTTTTTCCACTTCTGTACCGTACTGATTGATGTTTCCTTTTACATATTCGGTAGTATAAGTGCCGCCCTTAAGCGTAGGGGCAATCTTTGCGCCGGTATTTATAAAATTGCCTTCATTCGGGTTATCGACACCGTCGAGACTGTTCGCGTAAACGATAGTCATCTTCGTGTATCCTTCGGATATTTTCTTTTGAATGACTTCCGTAGAAAGCGTGAGCCAGTACTGTCCCTGTGCGCCGCCGTTCGTAACGTCTTTCATTATCCAGCCTTTGCCTTTTATATACTCGACGGAACTCCAATATCCATTTTCCGAATTACCTATTATCCATCCCGACTTATCTTCTTTTTCATCGGGTTTTTCCTCGGGTTCACCCTTTTCAAACACTATATCGGCAATGTAACCGCGGGTGACGGTCTTATCATCATCATCGTGGTTCTCGAAGAAAAAGTATACATCCTTAGTGAAATTGTGGGTCGTATCCGTCAAATCGACCGTGAATATATATCCGCCGTTCCCTTCGGGAAGAGCATTTATGGGATGCGTATGGGCGTTCTGATACATCCAATCGGCCCCGCCTGCCGCGTTAAGGGGAATAAATCTCGAATGCGAATAGACGAAACTTCCTTCGTCTGTGTTAGCCTCACCTTCAAGGTTATTCACGTAAGTTATAACCATTCTCGTATAACCCTGATCGATGTACTGCTTCATTATCTTGCTCGAAATCTGACAATACCATGCGACGCCTGTTCCCGCATTCTTGATCACCCAGCCTTTGTCTTCGATATAGGTTACTTCTCCGTTGTCGGCCGCGGTAGCAAACAACCATTCGCTCTTGTCTTCGTAACCGAATTCGGTGATCATGATCTCCAAAGGATATTCGTTGGCACGTTCGGTGTAGATATAAATATCTCTGCCCGCATACTCGTTTAAATCGATTTCGAAATTGATTTTCTTGCCGGCGTAGAGAAACTCTTCCCAACCGTAAAACGCTATCGCCGTATCCTCATTCCAAAGGTTCAGGGTTTTGTCTGCGGCAACTTTTATCGGTTTGTTTGCGCTCTCTTGCGTGTCAAGTTGGGGAGCGGGATTCTTTGCGATGACCGAAAGAGTGGTATAACCCAACTTTTTCAATTCGGTAAGAATCTCTCCGGGGATCATCGCATAAACGCTTCCGGCTTCGGTGGAAGATATGGTATATCTGCCTTTTTCCGCTCTGGCGGTAACGGTGGCTGCGTCCGTCTGCAACATAATTAAGAATTCCTTAACGTCCTTGTGGCAACTTGTACAAACGCCGTCATCTCCGAACGAGTGTTTCGTTGGGATTTTTACGCTTTCTTTTTCATTGCAATTTGCGCAAGTTCTCTCTTTCAAGCCAACTTCCGTGCAATTCGGTTCTTTAACGGTTGCCCAATCTCCGACATGCTCCGAAGAAGCCTTTTCAACGTTTCCGCATACAGTACAAGTTCTGTCATGGCAAGTATATTCGTCCGCATACTTATGCGCCGCGGGTATATCCGCGCTTTCCGTATCTCCACAATCTTCGCATTCGCGCGTCTTCGTGCCTTTTTCCGTGCAGCTCGGCTGACGAACCGTAACCCATTCTCCGTACTTATGTTCGGTGGTCGCCGCCTCGACATGCTCACAGCCTTCAACGGTACAGGGCCTGTCGTGACAGGTGTACGCGTCGGCATACTTGTGTTCGTGAGTGCTTTCGCTGTTGTTGGAACCGCATCCGGTGATTACGCCCATTGTGAGCGAAGCAAAAGCAATCGTAATTAATAGAATCAGAATCTTTTTCACTTTTTTTCCTCTCTTTTTTTTATTTTTTATCGGTTAAAAACCGTATAAAACCGTTTTTGGTTTTCGCCTTGATTTTTTATCCTGCAATGCTTGGACAGGATATTACGAACAAGGAATGACGAACACGCCCTCGCCCACGTCCAGCGTAAGGTCGAGTATTCCGTTTTTCAGGTCTACGACGCTCTTTTTTCCTTTGCGGTAAACCTGCGCCTGCGTGTAATCTCCGAAATTCATCTTGGCGTTAACCTTCTTCTGCCAGGAAGAATCGTTATAGTTCACCACCATAAATCCGGGGTTTCCGCTACCATCCTTCATATAGCCGATGATGACGTCCTCGTCCGTTTCAAAACCTTTAAGTCCGCTTAAATGCTTTAACTCCAACGGATTCGCAAGAGCGTCCATAGACTTGTTGAAATAAAATTCGTCCGCGCTCGTGTTGTTCGTTCCGTAAACGGGGCAAACGCCGAGCCAATTGGAATTGAACTGCCTGTAAACTTTTTCGAAACTTCTGAGTTCTTCGTTGACGGCTTTCCCCGCCTCGTAAATGTCCGTTTTGTTGCCCTCGCGATCGATCATAGCGTATTGATAATCCTGAAACTCGCCGCCCGCTTTCGGAGTTACGTAACAGAAATACGAAATACCGTCATAGCCATAAGCAAGCAAAGAATACGCCTGCAACCTTATATCCTCATAAGTCGGTTTTCTGTCATACATACCGTTAGGCGTTCCGTATGGCATAGACTGAATAAAGAAGTTCGTCGTGAGTTTAACGTCGCTGTCCCTCTTTATTTCGGCGAGATACGCGAGGTTCTGCAACCAACTCGTCTTTAAATAATACGGATGACTGGATGTCTGGTTGTTACAAATCGGATAACTGTCGCAAGATAACCAGTTATGAACGGAACTGCCGGCGTATATCGAGTTGATATAAGTCGTCTGCGCTTCGAGATACTCGGCGTAAGTGAACTTAGGCGTTCCCCAGTTCAGGTCGACGCACTCGGACGGATTGAGGTTTACCAGAAACTCAACGGTCGGATACTTCGCGTGAATGACTTTCACCTTTTCCCCGATTTCATCCAGACCTTCCGAATTGTTGATCGTGTTTCTGTAAATAACCGGTTCATCGTAGTTATACCCAGCAAACGAGGGGTGTTTGCTGTATTTTTCGATAGTGGCGTCGATAGCCGTGAGATTTCTCGAAATATCGACGAACACTTTTATGCCGAGTTTGTCGCACACGTCGAGAGCGTCGTCCATTTTCTTCGAGCCGACCGCGCCTGCGTTCTGCCCCATTATGAAAATGTAGTTAAATCCCGCTTCTTTATATTCGCGGAACGCCTCCATTGTCGGCGGAGGCGAAACCCAACCGTTGATTATAAGCGGTTCCGACTCCATATTTTCGTAATCGGGAAGCGTTACGGGCGTTCTTTCGCTCTTCCCGCCGTCGCCGCCTGCGCAACCTGCCGCGGCAAGCCCGCAAAAAGTCAACGACAATCCCACACAAAGTAATTTCTTTAACATTTTCTCCTTCCTTTTTATTAATTTTTATCCTTTAAGTCCGCCTGCGGACATACTTTCCATTATCGTTTTCGAAAATGCGACGTATAAAATCAGCACCACAACAGTGGAGAACGTCAGCGCCGCGAAAACTATCGGTACGCTTGCCTCGAATTTCGACCTTATCGCGGTCAAACCGTAAGCGACCGTCGGGTAATCGTTCAGAAACAGATAAGGCGTGTAATAATCGTTCCAGCAACCTATGAAGTTCATTATGCCGAGCGACAACAAAATCGGGGTCGCCTGCGGGAACATTATGGTTATAAACACCTTGAAATCGCCCGCGCCGTCGATATAAGCCGCCTCAGCGTATTCCCACGGAATAGCCGAGAAGAAGTTTTTGAACAGCAGAAAACTGAAACCGAAACCGCCCGCGCCCATGAGGAATACTCCCCAGAATGTGTTGAGCAAATGCAGACTGTCCATAAATCTGTACGTCATCGTAACCGACCCTATCGTCGGCACGACGAGCGTGATTATGGCGATACTCGTTATCAGTTTTTTGATTTTAAAATCGTATTTCGCGACGATATAGCCCGAGATAGCGGGAATGGATACGGATAATAAAACCGTCCCGACGACGTATACGAGCGAATTTAAAATCATCTTCGGCATTGCAGTATGCCCACCGACTTTATAGGTAAACGCTCTCGAATAGTTTCGTTTAATCGCATCGAGCGAAATATCAAAGAAATTGAACGGCTTTTGCGAAAACGCCGTTGTCGTCCGAAACGAGCCGAATACCATATAAAGAAGAATCATTATATAACTGAGCGCGAAAACGCCCATTACGATAAAGCATACAATGCGGAAAACCTTATCGCCGGCAGAATATTTTATCTTCATCAATATTCCACCTCCTCTGTGATTTTGCTCATAAGATAACGGAAAGTTAAAATGATAGCCGAGCCGAACACGGCGACTATAACGCCTATCGCGTTTATTACGGTGTTCGTGGAATCGTTTTTGACCGAAACGGTTATCATAAGTCCGAGCGTTGTCGCCCTCTCCGAAGCTCCGTCCGTGAGCAGAAGCGAAGGCATCATCCAGCCGAACACCCCCGCAACCAAAGTTACGGACATCGTGGTGATCGTGGGCCAGATAAGCGGCACGCATATGCTGCCGAACTGTCTGAGTTGCGTTGCGCCGTCTATCTCCGCGCTCTCGAACACGCTCTGCGGCAGTCTTGCCATGGCGGAACTGAAATATATAAGGTTTCCGTTAACACCGGTCCACACGCTGAAAACGAGAATCGTTCCCCACACCGTTTTGTCGTTGCCGAGAAATCCGCCGACCGGCACTATACCCGTGTTCGACTGACTTCCGTCGCCGCCAAGCCCTATCAGCCTTAAAAACTGAATTATTATACCCGACGAATTGTCGAGAGCCATACGATAAATCAAGCACAGGACGACGACAGAAATTACCGCGGGCAAAAACAAAACTATTCTGTAAAACCTGTAAAACAACAACTTTTTATAAATCGCGTAAGCGAAAATAAGGGTTAAAGGCAGGTTTATGAAAAGCGACAACGGGATTAAAGACAACGAATTTAAAAGCGCGTAATGATTGGCTATTCCGTTTTCTTTCAGCCCCAGGAGTATTTTAAAAGCAGTAACGTAATTGTCGAATCTTACGAAACGACGTTGTCCGGACAAACTGTATTCGAAGAACGAATCCACGAACGTGCCGAAGTTCATTCCCACCCAGAACACGAGGAAATGCAATATCGGCCACGCCAGAAATCCATATACGAAAATCATCTTTTTCGCTTTTACGGATATCCCGGAATTATGTTTGGTTTTTACATTAATATTCATAATTGCCCCGAACTTTATTCGTTGAACGACTTCATATAATCGTCCCAGCCATCAACCTGTTGTCTGTACATGTTTTCGACCATCATTCTCGCGAGCATCGGAGAGTATTCAGACGTTGCAACCGTTTTGAAAACGGGATTTACGTCGAGGTAAATCGCGCCTGTAAGCGAAGCGATCTGGTCCGAAGCCGCAATCGCTAACGTCGTACCGTTAACCGATTCCGCAACTTCTTTTGCAAATCCCGATAACGAGGATACGTTCATTCTGTACTGCAACGCGACGGGCGTTCCCGTGTAGGACTGGAATACCTGACATCTTTCTTCCGTAGCCATATATTTAAGGAATGCTTTCGCGAGCTGCGGATTGTTGTTTTTGCCGTTAGCCGCAATCATGAAATACTCTGCGGGGGCATTCATATATATACCCGCCGGATTATCCGCATTTACCTTCGGCGCGGGAGCGAAATGATAGAAATCGTACTCTCCGTCTTCTATATAGTCTTTCATTTCGGCTTCGAACCAGGAACCGGAAATCGTGAACACGGACAGACCGTTCAGGAATTTTTGTTGCGCAATGAGATTGGAATGACTCGTGGAATCGGAGAAAGCATTCGACGGATAGAAGCTGCCTTGCTCGTTCTTCTTGGTGTTAAGAAGTTTCGCGATGCTGTCCACCGCTTTTATCGATCCTTCGTTGACGAGAAGTTTTTTATTGCTGTTGCCCGCAACGGAAGTTGTGGTCTGTTCCCAGTAATTCTTGAAGCCGACAGGGTCAATCTGTGCCCAAAGTCCGAGGAAAATATACTTCATGTCTCCGACCGAGCCGCCGTAACTCATCGGAACTACTTTCTGTCCGAGTGCGGTTTTGTTCCATTTTTCGTTCACGGAATCGCACATATCGAGAAGACCCTGCCAGGTTGCGGGGAACGTACCCTGAACAAACTCTCCGTTGGAGGGTATCTCGTTGATATAATTCTGATTGTAAATAAACCCGGTAGGAGCAAAACTGTAAGGCATGATATACCTTTTTCCGTCGATCACTCCGATTTTTTCCATGGATTCGTTGTACTCAAAACCAACGTCGTCAAGGCTAAGAATTTTACCTTGCTTTGCCCATTGGATCCATTGAAGCGGAGCCGAAAAACTGAAATATACGTCCGCGCCGCTTCTCGCGTCGAGGAAAGTCGCCAAAGATTCGTTAAGAGTTTCGTCCGCCTTCGGGATTACTTTCGCGCCCGTACCGGCGTTGAATTTTTTCACCGCGTCATTGACCCATTCCGTTCCGAGCCCCTTGTCAAGCACGTAAACTTCGATTGCTTGTCCCGTCCAGTCGCCGTAAGTTTCTTTCATTGCGTCTTTATCGACGTCGACAGACGTACTGTCAATGTTGTTGTTACCGCAAGCGGCAAACGAAAATGCGCACGCGCAAGCCATTATACCCGCCGCAATGGCGGTTAATATTTTCTTCATATCATTATTCTCCTTTTTTGTTCTTTATTAGCATGACAACCGCTACACCCGCTAACGCGAGAAGAGCGATAACACCAGATTCCGCAGCCGAGCCACACCCTTTTTTCTTCGGAACTCCGCTCTTACCGACGGTTATTTCGATTTCGTTGCTCGAAAACGTTCCGAAGTCGTTCGTGGCAACTGCTTTTATGACCACTTTGCCGTTCGCTTTGCCGGTTATGTAGCCATCGTTATCGATTTCGGCATATTCTTCGCCGGATACGATAACGTATCTTATATCGTCCGCCTTATAAAGTTTGCCGGTGACTTTAACTTTCGTTCCGAGGCTTTCGCCGACTTTCACGGTAGTCGCATTAAGACTCGTGGAAAGGTTGAGCGAAATCGCGGGTTCGCTTGCCTGCGCCACGGGAGCAACCGTCACATTCACGGCTTTAGTCGTATTATGAAGGTATAAACCCGTCCAGTTGCCAAAATTGCAACTCGCGCCGGAAACATAACTGCCCGAGCCGATTTCCGTTCCGTCAACTTTGAGAGCGATATAGTTGCCCGCTTTTATTCCGTCGACGTAATAGGGAGCGCATGTCATTTCGACGATGAACTCCTTGTTTGCCTGAATACTGCCCGGCAAAGGCTCGCTGATATAAGTTTTTGTTGCGGTTCCGACTAAAACGGAATTATTGCTGAACCAATAGAATACTCCGCCGTCGACATAATATTTGTTGGTTCCGTTAAGCACGAAATAGAACGAGAATCTGCTTAAATCGTTTACTTTTACCTTTACTTTCATACCCGTAAAAGTCTTATCCATTCTCGCGAACGCGATGTTGCAATCCTTATTGTAATCAAAAGAATCGCTGTACGAATCGAGTTCGCCGGTATAAGTCTTTTCGCCGCTCAAAGGTACGATTTCGCTTATATCGTATATTTTATAATTGTCATCGACGACCTTTACGCTTTCCTGCAATTTTACCGTATCGAATAAGAGATATCCGCCGGGGACGTTCTCGTTAGGTTTGAAACTCTGATTATATGCAAGCGTGAACGCTATCGGAGCGATTTTGCCGTTTTTATCGAGATAATCGGCTACGGGAACGCGTATTTCGTTCCAACCACCCATGGTTAACGTAAGTCCGCTCACCATATTTTCCGCTTCCCACACTCTCGGGTTCGTGGAAGATGTTATCCAGAAACTGAAAGACTTGTCGAGCGTTGCGGAAAAATAAATTCTGAACACCATTTCGTCGTCGCTATCAAACGGAATATCGTCTCTGAAACGGAACATGATTGACGGATAAAGCAAACCCGTGGTAGTATCCCATTCAAACTTATAACCGCCGTTGGTCGAACCCTCCGGAGCCTCTTTTTCGGTTGCGAAGCCGCTCTTGAAATAGGAGTGATAGTTCGTGTTCCAACCGTCTTTATCGGGAACGGCGTCGTGATAATCCTGTCCGCCGAGGCGCTTTACGGATTTTTCGGTAAAATCGGAAAGCATTCCCTCTTCCATTGTGTAATCGGGGAAAACCGTTTCCTGATGTTCTGCCTCCACGGTATACTTCTCTCCGTCCCACGTAATCGTATACGTTCTGGTGAAAGTAAGTTTCGCCGAAGCGTTTTCGAAAACCGCACCCTTAGGTATGACAATCTTTCCGCCGTCGGAGAGATAAAATCCGTCTATGCAAAGCGCGTTCGACATATCCATGCCCTGGATAGTAACGCCGTCGACTTCCGACATCTTTTTGCCGTTTATCATCAGGTACTCTTCGAATTTCGTGGTGTATGTATCTGGTACTACCCAGGTAGTATAGCCAAGATCGCAGCCGTTACCCTCTCCGTCGAAAAACAAAACGAAAACTTTGCCGTTTGTCGAGAGATGATACACCGACACCGAACCTACGGTATATTCCTTAACGTTTTCCGCCGTTGCGGTCGCAACGCCTTCGGCTCTCGCGTTTTCAACATTTAAGGTCGCAATCGAAGCGGCGAATACGCCGGCGCAGATAACGCACAAAAGGCATAAAAAAATGTTTTTGATTTTTTTTGTTTTCACGCAAAATCCTTCCTTTATAAAATTTTTTACCAAATATATTCTAACACATATGCAAAGCGTTTTCAATATCTGTTTTTTGTTTAAACATTCTCTGTGTTTGTTTTTTCTCTTGACTTTTCAAAACAAATGATATATACTTGCGACAATCGAGTGTTTTTCAAGGAGAAAAAATGGAAACTTTAAACCTTTCGGGGTTGCCTTTCAGCACAAAACTCACCTCGTCCAACGACGAACACGTACACTCGCACAGTTTTTACGAGTGCTTTTATATAAAGGAAGGAAGCATATATCACGAAATAAACGGAAAGGAATATTTGCTAGAAACGGGTGACGCGGTTATCGTTTCACCATACTTCCCGCACAGTTTCAAAAGAATACAGGAGCAAAAATGCTCTCACAGAGACAACATGATTTCGCCGGCGTTGTTTGAAAAATGCAGTAATTTTATCGACGAAGGAATAATAGAAAGGCTGAATAAAGAACACTTTATACAATATAAATTTTCAAAAAGCGACATGGAAAACTTCGAGGAAAACACTTCGGCGTACCTCACCTTGAAGGAAATAGATAAAATGGAAAAATACAATCATTGCATGGTCGTGAATCTGCTCAGCCACATAATTATATCCTGCGCGGAAAAAAACGACTTCAACAATGAATTTATGTTTAAGTGCAATATGATTCTTGCGGCGTGTTTCACGCACTTCAACGCCGTGGACGAGGTTTACGATCAACTCGGATATAATAAGTCCTATGTAAGCAAAAAATTCAAGGACAATTACGGGGTTACTCTCACCGAAAAAATCAACGAACTGAAAATAAACCACTCGTCTTATCTGCTCTCTATGACGAACTACACGATTCAGGAAATATGCGATAAAATCGGAATAGCAAGCATTCCGCATTTCCACAGACTATTTAAAAAATACTACGGAACAACCCCGCACAAAAAGAAAACCGCCAAGCCCGACGGAGTTTAAAAAATATTTCCGATATATGCAAAAAGCCCGGGTTTCGTTATCAGATAACGAAACCCGGGCTTAATAATTTACAGTTTAGTCTGACCTCTGTAAATCGTTTACAATCCCCGACATAAATGATATAATGGCGGAAAGATAGTAAATTACTGCGAAAATGAGGTAAAAATGTATAACAATATTAGCGACTGGGAGCGCATGGTAAGCGGAAAACTCTACAATCCCGCAAGCAAGGACATTGAAAAACAGCACAAACGCGGACTTATTTTATGCGATAAATTCAACAGAATTCCGGTTTTGCAGGCGAAGAGAAAGCAGAAAACGCTTGAAAAACTGATTCCGTCCGCAAAAGGAAACGGACTTACCGTTTTCGCCCCGTTGTACTGCGAGTACGGCGTGAATATTCATGTCGGAAAGGAATGTTTCATCAACTACAACTGCACGCTTCTGGACGTTTCGCCCATCGTTCTCGGCGACGGAGTGTGGATCGGCGCGAACGT
>JALETB010000085.1 GCA_022781715.1 Clostridiales bacterium
TTGCTTTTCGATAACTTCACCTGTATCAACGAGGGCGAAATTCTCGGAAAGGTAAGCAAAGAAATTATAGCGCAGTTGCCGCATTGCAACTAATTAGTCTTTCGGATCGGGAAAGGTTAAACGAAAACGACTTTTTCGTCAAGGGTAAAGTGCATTGCTTGGTGCAACCCTTGACGATAAAAGCCGTAAGCCACGAATGAAAACAATTTTAATTCGTTTCCGTTTTCTCCGTTCCCGTCGAAAGACAAATCTAAAAATAAAATTAAAGGAGTAACAAATTTTGAAAACTGCAGTTATTTACGCTCGTTATTCGAGCGACAGCCAAACGGAACAGTCCATAGAAGGACAACTCCGTGTATGCGAAGAATTCGCACAGAAAAACAATATTTTGATTCTCGGCACATATATCGACCGAGCAATGACAGGAACAAACGACAATCGTCCGGATTTTCGTAAAATGATAGCCGACAGCAGTAAACGAGAATGGGATTATGTTATTTGTTATAAATTAGACCGATTCTCTCGTAACAAATACGAAACCACCATCCATAAAAAGACGTTGAAAGATAACGGAGTTAAAGTGCTTTCCGCAATGGAAAACATTCCCGATACACCCGAAGGTATTATCTTGGAAAGTTTACTCGAAGGCATGAACCAATATTACAGCGCGGAACTTGCTCAAAAAGTAAAGCGCGGTATGTATGAAACCCGACGTAAAGGCTATTACCAAGGCGGAGGCTTACCTTACGGATACAAAATCGACGGAAGAAAAATCGTTATCGACGATGACGCGGCAGAAGTTGTCCGTTATATGTATGACCAATATGCAAAAGGCGCATTTGTCAAAGATATAATTGAAGAATTAACTAATAGAGGCGTGTTACACAGAGGAAAGCCTTTCGCAAAGAATACCGTTTACGGAATACTGAAAAACGAACGCTATTCCGGTATCTATCGCCACGGCGATGAAGTGATTGAAAATATGTTTCCGAGAATCGTATCCGCAGATACATTCCAACTCGTAAGAGCGAAAGTTAAAAAGAACGAATTCGGCAAGAGGAGTATTAAAACCGTATACCTACTCCGCGGAAAAGTAAAATGCGGTTATTGCGGTATGCCGATAAGTGCCGAAACAGGCACAACAAGGCAAGGCGTGGTAATTCATTACTACAAATGTCTCGGAAAGAAGAAATACGGCAACGGTTGTGTTAAAACACAAATTCGCAAAGAGTTCCTCGAAGAATTCGTACTGAATTGTATCGTCGAAGAATTAAGCAAGCCTAAAATGATAAACTATATTGTAGCTAATCTTTTGAAAATTCAGGACGAAAAAATTACAAAATCAGACTTTAAACCTGCTTTTGAAAGAGAAAAGCAAAGTGGATAAAGCATTGGATAATATAGCCAATGCGATTGAAAACGGCATAATTTCGAACACTACAAACAAACGACTTCACGACCTTGAAAAACAGCAAGAAATTCTCGAAAGAGAAATACTTATCGAACGCAGTAAACTTTCGGTAAAAATCCCCGACAACGTGATGCGAACGTTTTATGTCGACGCATTAAAACAAGAGCCCCAAATGCTTGTTGAGATGCTCGTAAAAGAAGTCATTTTATACAACGATAAAGCAGAGATTATTTTTAATACTCCCACCAGAATGAACCTTGACGAAAGTCAGGGTTTTTCTTTATGCTCTTTTATAGGCAACATGCACTACAAAAAGCAAAATGTTCAGGTGTTACAAAATCTGAAAATGTTCGTCGAGATGTATATTCGGTAACGAATACCGTCCGAATTACTGCCTTTCGGTTTTACGTTGTAGCACAGTGAAAAGCGGAAGTCAACGGCAAAAAATTCTTGCTGTGGCTTTAAAATGCGACAGATACTAACGCAACAATTTTTGTGCTGTTCGTTGACTTCCGTGTTGCAGACTACAAAACATAAAAAATTTTTATCCTTTCCCGGTGCTACCCCGTTTCTGCCGAAAGGCGAAAATGAATCGGAGGTGTCCAAGAAATGAAAAGAAAAATCTTAGATTTCAGCATTATGAAAGAGGAAATCTCACAAAACAACGTGCTTGAAATGGCAGAACTTATCGCATTTATGGAACTACGTTTCCAGATAGGCTACTTAGGAAGCCGTGCGCAGAAAATGTATGCCGACCTGTATGGCGATATTAAGCATAAGAACGAATTAGGTTATATGCTCAGCGATTCTTATGATTTAGTGCAAGAAGGTGCGTTGTATCTTTGCGATCATTACGGAAAACATCTGAACGACGTTATAGACTACAGCAAAAAAGGCAAACCGATTACCGTCGAGATTGCCTGTATCCGTAAAATGATGAAGTTGATAAACCGAAGAACAAGCGATTACTATCGTTCGGTCAGTCTTGAGGCCTTAACGCCCGTAAGCGAGCCGTCATACGAAATAAAAGAAGAAGTTTCACAGGACTATACTTTATACGAAAAAATCGTTTCAAGCCTAAATTTGACCGAAAATATGCGTGTTGCTTTGGAATGCCGCCAAAACGGCTTAAGTTATCCCGAAATAGGCAGAGTTTTATCTCGCGCGCAAGCTACGGTGTATGAATACTTTATCAAAATGCGCCGAAGATATATGGCAATCTACGGATAATTATTTTACATACAAAAAGCCCAACTTTTCCGTTACTTCTAACGGTTCAAGTTAGGCTTATCGTGGTGCGGTCGACAGGACTTGAACCTGCACGAGAAAGCCTCATAAGATCCTTAGTCTTATGCGTCTGCCAATTCCGCCACGACCGCATAAATACCAATCAAGCCGCAAAGCCTTGCAACTCAACCGATATTGCTCAGTTATAATACTATTTTTTTTGAAACTTGTCAAACGTTTTTAAGCGGTTTTTCAAAAAAAATCACGAGATTTTTTTGTGGGTTTTCAAAAAGGATTTTTGCGGTGCATTATCATAATAATACGCGTTAAAATCCGCTTATTTTGTGCCGTAAATCGTCCTTTTCGCTTCTTTTAAGGAGTTTTCCGCCTCCGGTGACATCTGCCCGGAAATCTTCCTGTAATCGTGATGAAGGCAGAATTCGTCCACCGCGTTTTCGAGCGCGTCGAGTTTTTTTCTCATCGCGTTATACAGAACTTCAAGGTATTCGCTCTGCTTGTTTCCCGCTTCGGCGGAGCAGCGGATAAGTTCGGCGTAATGTTCGAGGCAAAACCCGTTTCCGTTTTCGATCCTTGCTTTAAAACCCGGGTCGTCTTTGTAAACGTGCGAAATGGTTTTATAGTACCTTTCCATGGTGTCGTCAAGATATTTGCACACGACGCAGGTTTTGTTTGCTTCGAGAATTTTCTCGGCTTGTTTTTTTGCGTTTTTCGGTAAGGGTTTGCAGATAAGTTTGTCCGTCTTTTTTTTGAGTCTGGTAGAAATCTGCAACGCCAAGCCGAGTTTCGAGGGGAGAGAGTAGAGTTTGTCGAAGTGTTCGGCGCAAAAACCGAGTTCGTTAACTTCCTTTCTCGTCGAATCCTCCATAACTCCCTCGCCGAGATATTGTTCGGTCAGTCTTTTGTCGATAACGCTTCTTATTCTGCAAAGAGGGCAGATTTTTCCGTCGTCGAAATGTTCGTAAATCAGCATCGTGCCTATATGATAGCCCATAATTTCCTCCTTAGTCCGGTCTGCCGGTGAGATGCCCTTCAGGGTTAAGTCCGTCAAATCCCGTTTGTCTTAACGCCTCGTAGAGCGTGAGAGCGACCGAGTTCGAAAGATTAAGGCTTCTTAAATTCTGCCACATGGGTATTCTCAGCGTGTTTTCGTAATGTTCTTTTAAAAGAGGTTCCGGCAGGCCGTGAGATTCCTTGCCGAAAACAAGAAAATCTCCGTCATTGAATTTCACGTCGGAATAAACCTTCGCGCCCTTGGTGGAGAGAAAGTAAAAATTTGCCGTTCCGGCGTATTTTTCGTATAATTCGTTGAAGTTTTCGTAATATCTTACGTCGAGATACTGCCAATAATCGAGCCCCGCACGTTTAAGCGTTCTGTCGGAAATTTCAAAACCGAGCGGCTTTACGAGGTGCAAAACGCTGTGCGTCGCCGCACAGGTGCGTGAGATGTTTCCGGTGTTCTGAGGTATTTCCGGTTCTACGAGTACTATGTTGAACATTTTTATCCTTTGTATTGCGGCTGAATGTGAAAAAACAGTTTCCGCGTTAAAATTATTTGTTAAGTTTGATTCTTGTGGTTTTTATCGAAAAATCGTATATGGGAACGAGTTCGAAAATGTCGTCTTTCGGCTCGACGAGTTCGCCCTTGACGTTCGAGGCGAAGGCTTTGTCTTTGCATACGAGCAGAATAGGAAAACCGAGCAGGTAAGAATAAGCCCGCAGAAGAATGGTGTTTATTTCGCTCGATTCGCCTTTTCTGACGGCGATTACGGCTTCCGCGCCGCAAACCGCGAACGATTTGAAAAGTTCGAACCGCAACAGATCGTCGCCTATCGCAACGGCGATTTTTCCGCAAGCCGTGTCGTAAAGTTTTCCGTGCGCGCCGGGCATATACGGGCTGTCGGAATACGCCACGGTCATGTCGCTTATTCCGAGCAGTTTGCCGCCGTCGAAAACGCCTGCCGAGTGTTTTATTATTCCGTAATTATCCGTATCGAATGCGGCAACGAGCGTTTTTGCAGATGTTTCGGAGTAGTCGGCGAGGTCTTTGAGTTTAGTCGTTTCGCCGCTTAATTCTTTGCTGTATTTAACTTTTTCCGCGCCGTTGAAACCCATCACGACGAGATTATAGTCCTGATTTCTGTAGGCTTTCCCGATTGTTCCCGAATTGAAATTTATAACTCTCGCTTTCATAATAACCCTCTTTTTCAGTTTATTCGACGAGGGAAGAAAGTGTTATTTTCGGCTGAGCGTAGTTTTGGTCGGGTATTTTTTGAGTATTGTTTCGGCAGAGAGTTGTTTTGCCGAGCGTTTTTCCGGATTTTGTTTCAAACGGAAGCGTCGGCTTGCCTTGCAGCGAAAAATTCCCGTACAGAAGATTTAATTTCGTCGGTAGACGTCATTTTCAGAGCGCGTTGTTTGAATTCCGTGGAGTTTTTTTCTCCTTTCAGGTAAAGGCATAATTGTTTTCTGAATGAAACCGCAACACGTTTGTCGTCATATTCCTGCAGGAGCATATCAATATGTCTGCATATGAGTTCCGCTTTGTCGGAAGAAAACGGGCGGTGAAGAATTTCGGAGAAAATCCAAGGTTTTTCAAGAGCGCCTCTCGCAATCATAACGCCGTCCGCGCCGGTTTTGTTTAAAAGTTCGTCGGCGTCGGCGGGGGTGAAAATACCGCCGTTGGCAATAACGGGAACGCTCACCGATTGTTTTACTTTGCTTATTATGTCAAAATTCACTTCGCCGGCATAAATGCGTTCGCGCGATCTGCCGTGCACGGTAATCATATCCGCGCCGCCTTGCTCGATCGCTTTGGCAAAGTCAACCGCAAGCGGGTTAGCGTCTTTAATCCCCGTCCTTATTTTGCAGGTGATCGCTTTTCCGCTCTTTTTACATTCCGAAACGATTTTTTCGGCGAGCGCGGGTTTTTCCATAAGCGCGCTTCCTTCGCCGTTGTTGAAGATTTTCGGCATAGGACAGCCGAAATTGATGTCCGCAACGTCAAAGGGGGCAAGTTGCTCGGATTCGAGCGCGCGACGCATAATTTCGGGGTCGTTACCGAAAATCTGAACGCATTTTATCTTTTCGTCCGGCGAGCAGCGTAAAAGCGATTTCGTGTTTTCGTTGTCGAAAAGCAAGCCTTTGCAACTCACCATTTCCGTGAACGTAAGCCCTGCGCCGTAAGATATGCAGATCGAGCGCATTGCAAAATCCGAAAACCCGGCGAGCGGAGCAAAAAAAACGTTGTTTTCGGTCGTGAATTCACCTATTTTAATATTTTTTGGCTTCATTGTAATATTCGTCGAGTTCTTTTTCGGAAAGTTCCTTCATGTTTTTTCCGTCTTCCAAAACAAGTTCTTCGGTTTTCCTGAATCTTTTCAAAAATTTATCGGTGGCGGCGTTGAGTGCGAGTTCCGAATTTACGCCGAGCAGACGCACAAGGCTCACCACGGCGAACAACAGGTCGCCGCATTCTTCGTAAACTCCGGTTTCGCTACCTTTTTCAACTTCGGCGAACACCTCGCGGAATTCTTCCTTAACTTTATCGGCTACTTGCTCCACGGATGAGAAGTCCATATTGTATTTGCCCGATCTCGAGCCGACTTTGTGAGCGCGGAGCGCGGCGGGGAAACTCTTCGGAACGGATTCAAGATATTCCGCTCCGCAGGTGAACCCCTTTTCTTTTTGCTTGTTTTTCTCCCAAACATCGAGAGCCTGGGAAGAGTCTTTCGCCGTGTCGCAGCCGAAAATATGCGTGTGTCTGGAAATGAGTTTGGAGCAGATCCCGCTCATAACGTCGTGCAGGGTGAAAGAATGACTTTCCTCGCCGAAACAAACGTAGAAAAACGCCTGCAAAAAGAAGTCGCCGAGTTCCTCGATTATCGCGTCGTCGTCTTTCTTTTCGATCGCGTCAAGCAGTTCGTAAGTTTCTTCGAGCGTGTTTTTTCTTATCGATTCCGGCGTCTGCGCTCTGTCCCACGGGCAGCCGTTTTCGGAGCGCAATATGCGCAGAATCTCGTGAAGATCGGAAAATCCGAACCTTTTCTTTTCGGCGAGCGGCAGGTCTTTTATGACGATCGCGGCGGTGTCGTCGAACTCGTTTCCATAGTCGGATTCGTAGAGCGATACTTTGCGAAAATCGCCGTTAAAGAACTTATAGCAGGGTATTTCGTCGCCGAAAGCGTCCGCGAGAACAAGTTTCACACGGCTTGCGATGAGTTCGGAATCCACGTCGTAAACGACGAGCGGCAACGAAAGCTCCGCCGATTCGATATCGTATGCGGAAACCGCGCAGTACTTCCCGAAAACGCCGGACTTGTCGAGATAGATGTCTGCTTTTGATATTCCGGGAATAATTTCGGCATCAGGTCGCTTTTTCAGAATTATCGAGCATGACACGTCGTCTTTAACGTCGCCGTCCACAAGGTAAACCACGTCGTGGTCTTTAGCGTATTTCAAAACGGCGTTCGCAAGGTTTTTTGCGAGCGTTCCGAAGTTTCTCGATCTGTTGTAAATTTCGTCGAGAGCGACGTAGTCGAATCCCAGTCCGCAAAGCCATTTTCCAACTTTGGTTTCAGCCGTCCGCAGAATAACTTTATCTGTTTTTTTCGCAAGTTCCAAGGCTCTGAGCGACAAGTCGCCCGGCTGTGCGCCCGCCCCCGCAAGATAAATCTTCATTTGCTTTTTTCCTTTTAGAATTTATAGTAATAATATACACCATATTCAAAAGAACCGCAACAAAATAACAAAGGATATCCGAATATAATGTTCCGAAAACGTTCAGATCGGGATTTTTCAGAAGGGGAATTTCCGTCGTCGCCTTAACGGCAAAGCCGACGAACAGGCAAATCGCAGGCGAATAGGGCTTGTTTTTTGCAACGAGAATCGAGGTTTGCGTCTGAATGAGAGAAAGAAAGACCACGTTGACCGCCGCAAACGAAATGAGTTTTTTCAAAACAATCTTGTTTTCCGCGGACAATCTCGGGAAAAGAACTTTAACTACCGCGCCCGGGAACAACGCGAGAAAAGCGAATGCTAGCGCAGAAAGGAAAAGCGTGTACGTTATCGCCTGCAAAACGAATGTGTCGGAGGCGGCGTAATCTTTTTCGGCTTCCGCGCGCGAAACGCCGGGCAAAACGCTCGCCGCGATTCCGTAACAAACGGCGACCGGCATACCTATGACGGACTCCACGCTTCCCGAATATAAACCGTAAAGGTCGGTTGCGTTTTTTGCGTATTTATTCAGCACGTTCAGAACCACGAAACTATCGAAAAACTTCGTCATAGGCAAGATAATAGATATTAAAGCAGTCGGCAAAAGAAGCCCTATAAGTCGATTAATCGTGAATTTTTGATTTAAACGGCATAGTTTTGCACGGCGTATTCCGGTCGTTTTATAAACGGATATCAGATAAATCATCGCAATAAATTCGCTTACGGAAACGGCAAGGCATGCGAAAAATGCGCCCTCGGCGGGCGTTGAACCGAATAAAAAACACAGAGAAAGCCCCGCCGCGATTTTAACGATTTGTTCCGCAATCTGCGACGAAGCAGTCGGTTTCATGTCGTTTCCGCCCTGAAAATATCCCCTCAGGCACGAAATCACGCTCACAAAAACAAGCGACGGAGCAAGTGCGATATAAGAAAGCCGCGCGCCGGAATTGCCTTGCATGGCGGAAAGTTTTTCTGAGAAGAAAGTCATCACGCCCCATCCGAGAACGCCCGCCGGCACGATGAGCCGAAGCGAAATTTTTAAAACGGCTTCCGCGTTTTCGCCCGAAGAAATAATTTTCGTTATGGCAGACGTCGCCGCCGTTCCGCAGAACGTCATCAGAATGAGATACGTCGGGAAAGCCGTCTGATAAATTCCCAGACCTTCGGCTTTGAGAACGTTGTTGAGCGGTATCCGATAAAGCGCGCCGAGAAGTTTCACGATAAGCCCGCTCGAAGCGACGAGCAGCGCGTTTCTCAGAATAACGTTGTTTCTTTTCGCCATCAGAAGTGTGCCGCAATGAATTCCGCCGTCAGCATCGCAAGGCTCACGTCGGACGACGTTATGGGGTTGTCTTTCGATTTGTCGGCAAGAATAATCGCCCCGATCACTTCGTCGCCGGTCGTCACGGGCATGAAGAGTTGATTTGCGAAATTTAATCTGTCGCCGGGAAGAATTTCTATCGGCGCGCCGCCTTCCGAACGGTTCACGACGAGTGTTTTCTTTCGTTTTAAAAGTTCTTCCACGGCTTTTGTTATCTTGTTGCCTACGAGGTCTTTCGCAAGTGATTCGGACGAGGCGAGATATGTGTTCTCGTCGCACACGATAACCGAGTGACCGGTGCATTTTTCAAGGCTCTCCGCGGCGCAGTCGAGCGAGCCGCCGAGCGTTTTCACCGGCGAATATTTCTTGATTACGAGCGCATTTTTTTCGGTGTAAATTTCAACGGGATCGCCCTCGTTCATTTTCAGTGTTTTTCTTATTTCCTTCGGAATAACGACTCTTCCGAGAACGTCTATTCTTCTCACGATACCTGTGTCTTTCATAATTAACTCCTTTACGCCCGCTCGCGCGGGTTTTGAATATAGTGTTTGTAAAAGAGCCTGAAATATGTAAAAAACAAGCAATTAAAAAGCCCGGATCGGCATTTTAGCGGCGATTCGGGCGACAATGAAATTTTCAATTAAATCAAAAACTGTTCAAAAGACCTTTCAGACCTTCTTTTTTAAATATTTCCTTATAATAAGAAAGTTCGTCCGAAATCATCTGATCGACGACTTTCATTCCGAGGAGTTCAACGGGCGCTTTGTCGTCGGTGAGAATATATTTTCCGGTCGGGGAATATTTTTCATAATTTGTTTTAACGCCGTACATTGCGGAGAAAAGCGAAGTGTCCCGCACCTTTGCGAGATTATCGTCGAAGACCGTTGTCATTTCGGCGTTATTCGAAGCGAACAGAATTCTGTTCGAGGAGTTTCTCACGTCAACCGTATAGACTTCGGAAAACACGGTCGAGATAGTGTCGGATAAATACTGGTTGATATTTCCTTCTCCGCCGCCGCGCATGTTCATGTTCACAACCATAACTCCGTCGGCTCTGAGGTGGTCTTTCACCAGAGTGAAGAATTCTTCGGACGACATCTGAAAGGGAATCGTTATGTCCTGATAAGCGTCGACCATAATCACGTCGTAGGTGTTTTTCACCGCGTTGAGATACGCCCTTCCGTCGTAAGTCGTAACCTTAACGTCGTCTGAAGCGTTGAAATATTTTTTCGAAAGAGCGGTAATTTTTCCGTCGATTTCCACGCCCTCTATCGTCGGGTTTTTATCGGCGAAATACTTTTTGCACTGCGTGGCGTAAGTTCCCGTTCCCATTCCGAGGATAAGAATATCTGAGGAATCTTTGTTATAAATATCCGCCATAAGCGGCGCAGCCATCGCATAGTCGTAATACATTCCTGTGAGCGATTCGTTCTTAACGTAAACCGACTGAACGCCGAAAAGCACGTTCGTGGAAAGGTAAATTTGTTTGTCGTCTTCATAAACCTGAAGATAATTGTAAACCGATTCGCCTTCATAGGTCAGGTTGTTCTCCCAGAAAGCAAAACTTCCGCTGTGGCCGAAAACGCAACATAAGATGAAAATGAGAACGGCGACGGGGAGTTTTTTGATTTTTTTCCAGTTGACTTTCGATACGATGAAATATACCGCGGAAAGAGCGAGAAGAATTCCCGCAAAGATAAGGAAAGTCACCGAAGTTCCCACGGCGGGGATAGAAACGAACGTCGGCACGAAAGTACCTATAATGCTGCCGATGGTGTTTGACGCGTTCAGAAACCCAACGGTCTTTCCGTTGTCGTCGAGCGAATCGGTGGAGTATTTAACGAGGCAGGGCGTAACCGTGCCGAGCAAAAACAGCGGAAAAACGAAGATTATCATACACGCCGCAAACGCCGCGACGACGAGGAAGTTCGTGCTTACCGTCAGAATAAGGATGCCCGAAATGCCGAGAATGATATATTTCCCGACGACGGGAATAAGCGCAATCCATACCGCGGCGATGATTATTCTGCCGTAAAGTTTGTCGGGGTTCGGGTTTTTATCGGCGGCTTTGCCTCCGTAAATGTTGCCGAGAGCCATCGCGATCATTATCGTGCCGATGATTATCGTCCAAACGATCTGCGACGAACTGAAATAAGGCGCGAGAAGTCTGCTTGCGCCGAGTTCCACCGCCATGACCGACATTCCCGAGAAGAATTCGGTGAGATACATAAATATTTTGTTTTTCAGTATAGGTCTGTCCATTTTTATAGGTCTGTCCATTTTTTAATCGCCCGTTCTTTTTTAACGAAAAAATTATATCACTTTCGTAAGGTAATGTCAAACGGGATTTTTAAAAAACGTATTGATATAATCGGATTTATATCATATAATAATTGACATAATCGGATTTATATCATATAATATCTGTATAAATAGTTGCAATTCGGAGCAAAACAACGGTATGAAGAAAACATTGTTTATAATAGGTACGATTCTTTTCGCTCTGTCCGTCCTTGCGTTTTCGTTCGGAACGTATTTGTTGTTCGTTTCAACCCACGCGGAAACGACGGGCGAGGCTATCGCCGCCGTAGTTCTGATACCGCTTGCGGTAATCGCTTATTCCGTTCAGGCGGCACTTTGCGTCGGAACGGAAATAACCTTGTGGATAAATTTCAAAAAAGGCGGCGCTTGCAGAATAGCAAGTATGGTAATTGCAATAATCTGCCTCGCGCTGATTGTGGCAAGCGTTTCGTATTTTTCTTATTTAATGATAATCAGCAACTGAGCGATGAAATTTATCGGGAGCTTTGCGATGAAATATATCGAGAGTCTTTCGGGTTAAATTCCCGAAGGGCTTTTTTGTTGCATTTTTTTCCTTTTCAAGCATAGATTATATGGATACCATGCGGAGTTTGAAATGGATAACAGATGCGTTGTTTTTTACGATAGCGGAGCGGGCGGGTTAAGACTTTTCGAAAAAACGAGAAAAGCGTTTCCGTTCGAAAATTACGTTTATTTCGCCGACGAAAAGTATATGCCGTTCGGCGACAAGAGCAAAGAGGAGTTGTTGAAAATTTTCGACGAAGCCGAAAAAAAGATTTTATCTTTCTGCCCCAAACTTCTCGTCGTCGCCTGCAATACGATGTCCTGCGCGCTCGCCGAAGAAGAGAGGAGTTTCCCCTTTAAAACGATTTTCGTAACCCCTTTTGTCCCCGGAAGCGAAAAAACGAACAAAAGTTCGGGTTTGCATGAAAGGGGCGGAAAGTGGTTACTTCTGACCACCCCCGCCACCGCGAAATCGGACTATGTGAAACGGTTGATAAGTGATGACAAAAACGTCGATTTGCTTCCGCAAAAGGATCTTGCCGAGAGGGTGGAAAAGTGGAGAAAAGGCGGAAAAAAGCCAGATATTTCCTTAGATTTTAAAAATTATAAAAAAAATTACGATTACGTTTTTCTCGGCTGCACGCACTACGGATTTTTGAAAAACGATTTCAAAAAAATCTTCCCGAAATCGAAAATCGTCAGCGGAGAAGAGCGTGCTTTCAGATCGGTGCGTACTTTTTTGAACACTTTTGACAATGGTGTTCCCGGCGGAAATGTGTATTTTGCAAAATCTTAGAAAAAATCTTAAAATTTTGAAAAAAACTTGCGTTGAAAAACATGCGAATTTTTTCTTTTTGTGATAAAAATTTTACGTGAAACATTATTTTTTTTAAAAAGTGGTTGACAGTGTTCAAAACGGGGTGTATAATTATGCTATAAATCAACGGTGGGGCATTTCTACCCTTGAGCGGAGTAAAAAGAGGAGTCAACGGATGTTTTCGGGAGAGATTGCGCATCAACTCGATGAAAAAAAGAGAATACGTATTCCGGCGAAATTTAAAATCGATCCGAACGAATTTTTGCTCAGCAAGGGGGTCAACCACTGTATTTACGTTACGCCTAAGGACGTTGTGGAAACCAAAGCGAGCGAGTATAAATCCAGAATTTCGGAATTCGATCGCGAAGGTCAGTTCGCAATTTCCGCTTATATGGCAAGTTTTAGGCCGATCACGATGGATCAGCACGGCAGAGTTTCTCTTCCGCCCGATCTTATCGAATACGCCGGCATCAAGAAAAACGTCGTCACGATAGGCAGTTTCGACAGGCTGGAAATCTGGGGAGAAGAAACCAGAGCCGATCTGTTCAAAGAGAAGTCTTTCGACGATTATATCAATATTCTTGCCGAGAGGATCAAGTAAATGGAATTCCGTCACGTTCCGGTAATGCTCGAAGAGTGTATGGACGGGCTGGCTCTGAAAACCGACGGCGTTTATTTCGACGGTACGTTAGGCGGGGCGGGGCATTCCTCGGAGATTCTTAAAAGGACAAGCCCCGGCGGGAAACTTATCGCCACAGACCTCGACCCCGAAGCGTTAGCGAATGCGAAAGAGAGGCTCGCTCCCTATAACGGAAGATTTCAACTCTTTCATTCCAACTTCAAAAATTTTTCCGAAGTGCTGAAAGAGGCGAACGTCGATAAAATAGACGGAGCAATTCTCGACCTTGGTGTGAGCAGTTATCAACTCGACAACAGAGAACGCGGTTTTTCCTATATGGGCGACGCGAGGCTCGATATGCGGATGAACAGAGAAAATCCCAAGTCTGCATGGGAAGTCGTCAATCGTTACGACAAAGCGAAACTCGCTTATATTTTTTCCGTTTACGGCGAAGAGAAATTTGCCGACAACATCGCGAAGAATATCTGCGAAGAGCGCAAAATCAAACCGATAGACACCACGAAAGAACTCGTCGACGTCATCGACAAAAGCATACCTTACAAATTCAAGCAGAACGGACATCCGGCAAAGAAAGTTTTTCAGGCCGTGAGAATAGAGGTCAACGAAGAACTCGACGGATTGTCCGATTGCCTTAAAGACATAGTAAAATCGCTGAAAAAAGGCGGAAGGCTCGTCGTTATGACGTTCCATTCGCTCGAAGACAGAATAGTAAAGCAAACGTTCAAAGATCTGGAAACGGATTGCGTTTGCGACAAGCGTTTACCCGTTTGCGTGTGCGGAAAAAAGCGGGAAATAAAACAAATAAACAGAAAGCCGATAGAGGCGAGCGAACAAGAGAAAAAACTGAATCCGAGAGCGACTTGTGCAAAACTCAGGATAATAGAAAAAGTTTAATTGTTCGCAACCTTGACATTAATAATAAATTTTAGGGAGAATGAATATGTATAATAACGTAAAGACGAACGCTTTTGAGAAAGAGGACGCAAGAGAAAGACAATATGCAAAAGACGCTACCAATCTCGACAAAATTCTCGGAATGCAGGACGCCGACGATACTAAAATTCTCGGAGAAAAAGTCAGAACTCCCTTAAAGGAAGTCGACGAGGATCTCATACCGTCGTCTACCACGATGCAGTTCGAGTCCGACGAAGATAACGATATCTACGAAGAGGTTCGCCCGAAGAACGAAACCGATCTTCAGAAGAAGTATAAAATAAACACGAAAGGAAAAGTACTCATCGCCGTTTACGCGCTCGTAATCGCGACGATTCTTTCGCTTATCGTAATAAATTCCAGAATGCTCAGAAGTCTCGATAATTCCATCAGCGGATATACGGGGAAAATCACTGAACTCACCGAGCAGTATACTAACGTAAACGCCGAACTCGACTATGTAAAAAGCGATGAAGTGATCATCGAAAAAGCCGAGGCTATGGGTATGGTCAAATCCAGATAAGCGGATAGGCTCATCACGTCTTCCGCGAGGGAGATAACGATTTATAAAAATTTCAGTCTTAATATGTTACGAAAGAGGTTATTTGCGCTGCTTTGCGCGATAACCTTTATTTTTTTGTCGGTCTTGTGCCGCGTGTTTTTCGTTCAGATCGTGGACGGCAAATCTCTTCAGCAAAAAGCCGTGGATCAATGGACGAGAGATATCCCCGTCAAGGCGGCGCGCGGGAAAATTACGGACAGAAACGGAATAGTCCTTGCGGAAAACAAGCAGTCTTACGCGGTCTTCGTGCGGACGAGAATCGTGGAGGACGCGGAAAAGACGGCAAAGGTGTTGTCGGAAACTCTCGGCGTCGATTACGAAAAACTCGTTTCAAAAATGCGTTCGGACAGCGTTTCCGAAATAACGGTAAAAAGGCAGGTTCCGCGCGAGGTTACGGACGAGTTGTCGAAGTATTCTTTGCCGGGCGTTTATTTTTGCAGAGATTCGGAAAGGAATTATCCTTACGGCGATTCGCTCGCGCAGATAATAGGCTACACGTCGGTGGACGGAAGCGGGCAAAGCGGGCTGGAAAAGAGATACGACGAATATCTTAAAGGTTACGACGGCGAAATTCTTTACGAAGCCGACCTTATAGGCAAGGACGTGAAAGGTTCGTCGGCAAAGTACATCCCCGCGACGAACGGACTTAACCTGAAACTGACCATAGACTACGAAATTCAGATGATATGCGACGCGGTGATAAAAAAAGTCGTTGCGGAGTATTCGCCTAAGTCGGCTTCGGTTATCGTCATGTCGCCGAAATCCGGCGAGATTTACGCGGTAAGCCAATGCCCGTCGTTCGATCTTAACAACGTGCCGAGAGATGATACCGAATTCTTAAACAAGGTTTCGAGATGCAATCTCATCGTCGATTCCTATGAGCCGGGTTCTACGTTCAAAATTATCACTTCCGCAGCGAACATAGAGGAGAATTTAAAGGGGAACCCGAACGCTTTTTCGGCAAATTACGTGTTCAATTCCAACAGATTCAGATATGTGGACGGAAGAAAAATAAAATGCTGGTCCACGCACGCCAACGGAAAACATTCCAACGAAAGGCTTGCCGAAGCGTTGAACAACAGTTGTAACCCGTGTTTTGTCGATATCGCGCTCTCGCTCGGAAAAGACGTTATGTATTCTTATCTCGATGCGTTCGGCTTCGGGAAAACCACCGGCGTGGATTACGGCGGAGAAGCGATAGGAATGCTCGTGCCTAAGTCCGCGGTCACAAACGGCGACCTTGCGAGAATAGGTTTCGGACAGACGATCGCGATAACGCCCATTCAACTCGTCGCGGCGGTTTCGGCGGCGATAAACGGCGGAACTTATTACGAACCGTATTTCGTTTCGGAAATATCGGACGAAAGCGGGAGAATCTGCGAAATAGTAAACCCTAAGTCGCTGAGAAAAACCATAAGCGAAAAAGCGTCCGAAACCCTTCGCGGTTATCTCGAGGACGTCGTTACAAAGGGGAGCGGAAAGCAAGCGTATATCGAAGGATATCGCGTGGGCGGAAAAACAGGAACCGCGCAGAAATACGAAAACGGAAGGATTGCTCAGGGGAAATACGTTATGAGTTTCATCGGGTTTTTCCCCGCGGACGAGCCGGAATATATCGCTTTGTGCGTCGTCGACGAACCCGTCGGAGGAAAGTATGGTTCAACTGTCGCCGCGCCGCCCGTTAGAGATGTTTTCGAAGGCATAATTCAATGTAAAGGCATAAAGGCAAGGTGAAAAATGAAAACGAAGTATCTTTTTAAGGATGTTGAAATCAATGCGATAAAAGGCGCGATGCCCGAAGAGGTTGCGGGGGTGACCGATAATGCGGGCGAAGTCGAAAATGAATTTTGCTTTTTCGCGGTCAAGGGCGAAAAATATAACGGCGCAGATTTTATCCGCGAGGCGGCGGATAAAGGCGCGGCGATAATCGTAACCGAGGACAAAAACGCGGAAGTCGGCAATGCGGCGGTCGTTATAGTCGACGACGTCCGCGAAGTTCTCAACGTGGTTTGCAAAAGGTTTTATCTCGGCGATAATCCGAAAATAAAACTCATCGGCGTCGTCGGCACGAACGGCAAAACGAGCGTTTGCCATATTATTTACGAAATATTTTCATATGCCGGCAAAAAGGCTGCGTATCTCGGAACGATAGGCGGAAAAATAGGCGATAAGGAATACGAAACCTCGCTCACCACGCCCGGAACGGTCGAGTTATACCGTTTTATCGGCGAGGCGGAAAAAGCAGGGACGGAATATCTCGCGCTCGAACTTTCCGCGCATGCAATCGCGCAGAAAAGGGGATGCGGGCTTTATTACGAATGTCTGATTTTCACCAACTGCACCGAGGATCATCTCGATTATTTTAAGGATATGGAGACTTACGCCACTGTCAAAAAGAGTGCGTTCGTCCGGGGAAAATGCAGGTATATGGTAATCAACAGCGACGATTCCGTAGGCGTTGAAATTCTCCGTGCGAACGAGAACGGCAACGCCGTTTCTTACGGAATATATAATCCTGCGGACGTTTTCGCAATAGATATAAGCGAAACGAAAAACGGCGTGAGTTTCGTTATAAATCTCTTCGATATCGTCTACGATATGAAAAGCCCGCTTATAGGCTTGTGCAACGTTTATAATCTGCTTGCGTCGCTTGCGGCCGCCGCGCTTTTGGGGTTGAAGATACACACTCTCGGCGGTGCGGTTAAAAAAATAGGCGCGATAAAGGGCAGAGCGGAAAAAATCGCGACGTTCCGCGGCGCGGATATTTTTCTAGATTACGCGCATACTCCCGACGGGCTGAAAACGACTCTCAATTCCATGCGCAGGATATGCGAAGGAAAACTATATTGCCTTTTCGGCTGCGGCGGAAACAGAGAGAAAGAAAAGCGGAGCGTTATGGGCGAAATATCGGGCGTTATTGCTGATTTCACGGTTATAACGAGCGATAATCCGAGATACGAAGACCCGTGTCTTATTATTTCTGAGATAGAGAAGGGGATAAGGCGGGTCACGAGGAATTACGTCACGGTGTCCGACCGCAAAGCGGCGCTTGTCTACGCGATTTCGTTACTCAAAGACGGCGACGTTCTCGTCGTTGCGGGCAAAGGCGCGGAAAGTTATCAGGAGATAATGGGTGTGAAACGCGACTTTTCCGATGAGGTTGAAATACGCTTGGCGATAGCCCGAATCGAAGGTGAAAATTCTTGAAAACGTTTATATTCGCGTTTATCGCGTCCGCGGCGACAGCGGTTATAGTGGGCTTTGCGGTCATTCCGCTTCTGAAAAAACTCAAAGTCGGGCAGAATATCTTAGGCTACGTAAAAGAACACGACTATAAGAGCGGCACGCCCACGATGGGCGGGACGATTTTCGTCTTTGCGGCGATAATTGTTTTTTCCGTGTTTTCTTCGGGCAAAAAGAGTCTGGCTTTTGTTTCCGTCGCGATCGGCGCGGCGTATCTTCTCGTCGGCTTCACGGATGACTTCATAAAAGTCAGACTGCGGCGCAACGAAGGGCTTAATCCTTTGCAAAAAACGATTTTCGAGTTAGTCATCGCAACGGTGATATCGATATATTCTTATAAGCGCGGAGTAACGAACGCGTTTATTCCTTTCACGCGCGGCTCGGTCGATTTCAAGGGCTTTTTCATTCCGTTCTGCGTTCTTGTTTTTCTCGCCACGACTAACAGCGTCAATCTCACCGACGGACTCGACGGACTTGCTGGCGGCGTTTCTTACGTTTATCTTCTCGCGCTCGCCACGCTTGTCGTTTTGCAGACGACGACGTTTTCGGGAAATTACGCAAATACCGACGAGTATAAAAATCTATCGCTTTTATGCGTTTCTCTGGCGGGCGGAATAATCGGATTTTTACTTTTCAACACGTTCAAAGCAAGCGTTTTTATGGGTGATACGGGTTCGCTTTCGCTCGGCGGATTTATCGCTTCGATAAGCATTTTCAGCGGAAACTCGCTCTTTATCCCGATTTTGGGGATAATGTTCGTTTTGTCGAGCGTTTCGGTTATAATTCAGGTGCTTCATTTCAAACGCACTAAGAAAAGGGTTTTTCTCATGGCTCCGATTCATCATCATTTTCAGCACAAGGGTTACAGCGAAAGCAAGATAGTTTTCGCTTATAAATTCGCAACGCTCATCGTTTCGCTTTTGTCCTTAATTTCATATACCTGAAAAAATAAAGCGGAATAACGAACGGTTGTCCGACATATTGTTATAACGATAAAACAAATCGGGAGGACGGTATGTATTTAAAAAAAGAAAAAATTCTGATCGTGGGGGTTTCGAAGAGCGGAACGTCCGCTTGCGAACTGTTGCTTTCCAAGGGTGCGAAGTGCTTCGTTTATGACGACGCCGAAACCGAAGCCGTCAAAAACGCCGAAAAAAGGCTTTCGGAAAAGGGCGCGACGATCGTTTACAAAAGCGAAGTGAACGAGTTGCTCGCCGAGATAACCGTCGTACTGTTAAGTCCGGGCGTCGCGATCGACCATGAGATTCCGGTGAGAGCAAAAAAACTCGGCAAGAGGATTATCGGAGAACTCGAACTCGCGGCGGAATTATGCGTTGCGCCGGTGATTGCGGTAACGGGTACGAACGGAAAAACCACAACTTGCACGATGATATACGACATCCTGAAAAACGGCGGAGAAAAACCTGTTCTTTGCGGCAACGTGGGAACGCCTTTTTCGTCGGTTCTGGATAAAATCGGCGACGACTCTCTCGTCGTTCTGGAAACGTCGAGTTTTCAACTCGAAACGGTTTCGCGTTTCGCTCCGCACGTCGCCGTAATAACGAATATCACGCCCGACCACCTTTCGCGGCATTACAATATGGAAAACTATATTTACCTCAAAGGTAAAATTCTGGCTAACTTAAGGGAAAGCGAATACGCCGTGCTTAATTACGACGACGGAATCGTCCGCGAGTTCGGCGAAAAAACGAGGGCGAAAGTCGTTTATTTTTCGGCGCAGAGCGAGGTGAACGGCGCATACGTTTCGGACGACAAGATTTTTTATAAAGGCAAATATGTTGCTGATATAAAATCGTTGCCGGTCGGCGGAGAGCATAACGTTCTGAATCTCCTTGCCGCCGTCTGCGTTGCCGAAATCGTCGGCATGACGGAAGAGGCGATTTGCAGCGGGATAAAGGAATTCAAAGGCGTTAAGCACAGAATTCAGTACATAAGAACGATAAACGGCACGGATTATTACAACGATTCTAAGGCGACCAACGCGGATGCGACGATGAAGGCGATAGATTCGATGAATAAACCGACGACGCTCATTCTTGGCGGAAAAGACAAAGGACTCGATTTCGACGTTCTCTTCCGCAAAATAAGCGAATCGCTTGTGAAAGCCGTGGTTTTAACGGGCGAAAGCGCGCCGAGACTTTACGATTCCGCGAAAAAAACAGGCTACAAAAACGTGTATCTCGCGAACGACTTTGCCGTTGCGGTAAAACTCGCTTCAATCGTTGCGGCGGAGGGCGAAGTTGTTCTTTTAAGCCCCGCGTGCAGCAGTTTCGATTGTTTCACGGACTATGAAGAACGCGGCGACAGATTCATAGAGATCGTGGAGAAGTTATGAACGGTCTTGTAACGTTAAAAAAGAAAAGAAAGGGGCGAGGCGATCTTCCGCTCCTTTTTTCCGTTGTGACAATTTCGCTTCTGGGGCTTGCGTTTGTTTATTCGGCAAGCAAATATTCCGCCGAAGTTACGTATGGCGACGAATTTTTCTTTGCAAAAAAACATCTCGTCGGGCTTCTCATCGGCTACGCGGCAATGATTTTCGGGTGTGCGTTCGATTATGAAAAGTATAAAAAGATATCGCTTCCGGCATTTATCGCCACGCTCGTTCTGCTCGTTCTCGTGTTCTCGCCTTTAGGCTATGAGAATTACGGCGCGAAAAGATGGATAAAGGTAGGCGGAATCACGATTCAACCGTCCGAAATAGCGAAGATATGTTTCGTCCTTTTCTCGGCTGCGTATTTTTCGAAAGAGCCGCGCAGAGCGAAAAGTTTTATCGGGTGTCTGCCGGTGCTTTGCGCGGGCGGAACGGTTTGCCTTCTTATTATTCTCGAGCCGAATATGTCCATAACGGTATGCTTCGGGCTTTTAACGCTCGCCGTGCTTTTCGCGGCGGGGATGAAAACGGCGCATTTCGTTATCATCCTCGTTCCCGCCGCGCTTGCGGTGCCGTTACTTATTATCGCAGAGCCGTACAGGTTGAACAGATTGTCCGCCTTTCTCAATCCGTGGGCATCGCCAAAAGGGGAGGGGTATCAACTTCTGCAATCGTTATATGCTCTCGGGTCGGGCGGCTGGTTCGGCGTGGGTTTTCTCAATTCGCGGCAAAAACTCAGGTTTCTTCCGTTTTCGGAAAGTGATTTTATCCTTGCGGTAATCGGCGAAGAAACGGGCTTTGTCGGGCTTGCGGTATTTTTCGCTCTGGTGTTGTTCGTTATCGTTCGCGGAATAAAAATCGCAGTGAAGGCAAAGAACCATTTCGGCTATCTTTCTGCGGTCGGCATAACATGCATTTACGCGATTCAGTCTCTTGTCAACGCTCTCGTCGTAACGGGCAGCATCCCGCCCACGGGCTTGCCTCTTCCGCTTGTTTCGGCGGGCAACACGTCGCTTATAGTTTTCCTTTTTTCGTTCGGCGTGCTTTATAACGTCTCGCGCAGTTCATCGTCCGATTAACCAAAAAACTCCGTAAAACATAATATGTCGTATATTGCGATTTACGGAGGCAAAATGGACAGATTCGTTATAAACGGCGGTAAAAAACTATCGGGAAAAGTGGATATTCGCGGGGCAAAGAACTCGGTTTTGCCGCTTATTGCCGCGTCGGTTTTAAACGAAGGAGTAACTCATATAAAAAATTGCCCGAAGATAAAAGACGTTTACGTCATGGCTAAAATAATAGAGCGGCTCGGCGGAAAATTCGTTTTTTCGGGCAACACGCTCAGTTTAAACGCGGAAAATCTGCGCTCGTGGGTTTTGCCGGAAGATCTCACGGGCGAAATACGCGCGTCGGTTTTCATAACGGGCGCGCTTATCTCGCGTTTCGGTTATGCCGAAACCGCAAAGCCGGGCGGGTGCAACATAGGTAATCGCCCCATAGACATACATATCGACGCGTTAAGGTCGTTGAAAATCGCGGTGAACGAAGGCGAAAGAGTTTCGTTCAACGGTGCGCACGCGGAGAGCGGAAAAGTCGTTTTGAGGTATCCGAGCGTCGGGGCTACGGAAAACGCGATGATGGCTTCGGTCAGGTTAAGGGGATTCACCGTTATCGAAAACTGCGCCGAAGAACCGGAGATAATCGATTTGCAGAATTATCTCAATATGCTCGGCGCGAAAGTTTCGGGCGCGGGATCGAAAAGGATAACGGTCGAGGGGGTCGATAAACTTTATCGCGGAGAAATCGAGTTTACGCCGCGTCAGGACAGGATAGAAGCGGGAACTTTTTTGCTTTGCGGCGCATGCGCGGGCGGAGAGATCGAATTCGACGGTTTAAATGCCGAAGAAAGTTTGCCGCTTTGCAAAATAATCGGTCGTAACGCTTGCAAAATATATCAAAAAGATGATAAAATATACAATGTAAAATTCTATGCGAGAAAAGAAGGTTTTGGCAGAGTGATCGCCGAGCCATACCCCGGGTTCCCCACGGATCTGCAACCGCAGATAACCGCGGCGGCTTGTTTGCCCGAGGGGCTTACGGTCACGGAGGACAGAGTGTTTCCGTCGAGGTTTTCTTACGCCTCGGAACTGACGAAAATGGACGCGGATTTAAGAGTACTTGAAAACGTTTGCGTTATATCGGGCAGGAGATTGCACGGCGCGGTCGTTTCGGCTGGCGATCTCAGAGGCGGAGCGGCTTTGTGCCTTGCCGCGCTCGGCGCGGAAGGGGAAACCGTGGTTCTGAACGTTTCGCATATAGACAGAGGGTACGAGGATTTTGAAGTCCGGCTGAGAAAACTCGGCGCAGACATAAAGAGAATAACGCCGTAGCCACAGGTGATTGCGTTCGAACTCGGTCCTGCCTTGTGTTTTTGACTAATACGGCGTTGCGTTCGCATGTTATACATACAGTATTAACGCGCTCACGCGCCTTGTCTTAGCCTAAAAACGCAAGGCAAGACTTGCCGACAACCAAAACGCCGATATTTTTGATGATTTTTGGCGAAGGCGAACGCAGACGTACTATACGTACTTCAAGCGAGAATTTGACAAAAAGCACGAAAATTGCGGCGTTTTGGCGGGTTCGAACGCAATCACCTGTGGCTAACCTGCGGCGAAAGCAATGGCGGTTGTCGGTATTTCGCAAGGTCGGAATACCGATTCATGGAGAATTACAAATGAAGTATAAGAAAGCGATAATATTCAGCACGATAATGATATTCGTCGTTGCAGCGGCGGTCGCGCTCGGTTGGCTTTTCAGAGCGCGGTATTTTACCGTGAACGATCTGAACGGTCTGACGGAAGAAAACGCGGAAAGCGGGCTTTATTCTTTCGTCAGCGAAACGCTTGAAAAAAAATATAAGGGGAGATGGCTTTTCTCTTTCGATGAGAAAGATATAGAAAACGACCTTGTCGTTAACCCTTACGTCGAATTGATAGAAGTGAAGAAAATCGCGCCGGATAAAATTTCGGTTACGTTCAGCGAGAGAAAAGAACGCTTTCTAATCGTCAGCGGAGAAAAAGGATACGTCACCGATGCAGGGTATAATCTTCTGCGCGACGTTGCGGCGACGGATTTCGGCGAGCAGGAGGAAAAACTCGTCAGGGTTAACGTCCGCGGTATGGACGAACTTGATTTTTCGGCGTTGCCCAAGGGAAAGAAGATAGCGTTCGAAGAAGAAAATCTCTTCGGCGCTATGACCGATATTTTCGGAAAATTTTCGGATAAACTCAACTTTATTGCGGAAATAACGATAGACGGTGAAAAAAACATCGTCGAATACCGCACTCAAACGGGGGTTATCGTCAACGTCAGCTTAGCCGTCGCTTCGGCGGACAAGCCGACAGAGGCGGACAAAAAGGCGACGAGAGAAAGAATTTGCGAAAGCGTTGCCCGAATCGAAGGTGTATATAACGAGCTTGACGAAAGAAGCAAACGTCAAGGATATATATGGGTTTACGAAACAGACGAGAAAGTTGTTAAAGTTAATTACGAGTCGAACAGCGGGGAAAATCGGGAGGGAAAAAATGTTTAAAAATTGCGTTACGGTTTTAGACGTTGGCTCTTCCGGAATAACCGTCATCGTCGGACAAAGGGGCGTTAACGATACCATAACCGAAAAGTATGTCGCAAAGAGCGAATACAGCGGTTTTGCCGAGGGCAGGTTTTTCGATATCGCAGAACTCGAAGCGGCGGTCGCTTCGGCGATAAAATCCGTATGCGCCGCGCTTAAAACAACCGTTACCGAAATAACGGTGTGCGTTCCGGGTGCGTTCGTCAGGTTAGAAAACAGAAAATATAAAATCGTGTTCGGGAAAAAGAAGAAAATAACCGAGGACGATAAGGAAGACCTTTTCGACGCCGGACAAGACCTCGTTCAGACGGAAGGATATGAAGTTATAAATCGGGCAGATATATATTTCGCGCTCGACGATAACAGAAAGGTTTTCGACCCCGTCGGGAGAACTTCGGCAATGCTTGGCGGATATATCAACTATACGCTCTGCGAAAAGTATTTTACGGATACTTTCCGCAGCGTTCTTAAAAAAGCGGGCGTTACGGCCGTTGATTTTGTTTTCGACGCTTTGGCGGAAAGTTTGTATCTGTTCGACGCGCGGCGCAGAGAAACGCCGTCGCTTATCATCGATTCGGGTTACATAACCACAACTGCTTCGATCGTTCTCGGCAGCGGCGTAGTCGCAAAACATTCCGAGGATTTCGGCGGCGGGCTTATCGCTTACAGAATAGTCAAAACGTTCGGCATCGCGCCCGACGTTGCGGACGGTTTGCAGAGAATTATCAATTTGTCGCTTGCAAAGCAGTCCGGGCAGACGTATAAAATCGAGACGAAAAACGGTTACGAGGAATATCTCGCGGAGGAGATTAATTCCGCCGCAATCGAAGAGATAGACCTTTATCTCGATAATCTCGAAGCATTTATCGCGGAAAACATTCACAAGGTGAACGGCGGATTCGGCGTGTATCTTACGGGCGGCGGATTATCCTACGTCAGAGGAATAAAAGAGTACGTTTCCGCAAGGCTCGGTTTGCCGGTGGAGATTGTCAAGCCGAAATTGCCGTCTTACGGAAAGACGGAAGAAACATCGTATTACGCCGCGCTCGATTACGCTCTGAGCGAACAGGAAAAGAAGAAAAAGGGATTTTTAGGGTTTTTCAGAAAATAAAAGAGGTACGAAGGATGAATATAGGATTAAACGGAATGGACGTAAACGTCTGCAAAATCATGGTTGCGGGCGTGGGCGGCGCGGGCAATAACGCCGTTAACAGAATGATAGAAGCGGGAGTTTCTTCCGCGGAGTTTGTTGCGATAAACACCGATAAGCAGGCGCTTATTCTTTCGGAAGCAAACGAAAACAATAAAATCGCTATCGGCGAAAAACTCACGAAAGGGCTCGGCGCGGGGTCCAACCCCGAAATAGGCATGCAGGCAGCCGAGGAAAGCAAAGACAAAATCAGAGAACGCTTGCAGGGAGTGGATTTGCTTTTTATCGCCGCGGGAATGGGCGGCGGAACGGGAACTGGTGCGGCTCCTGTCGTTGCCAAAATCGCACGCGAATGCGGCTGCGTTACCGTTGCTGTGGTAACTAAGCCGTTTATGTTCGAGGGCAAACGCCGCGATGAAAACGCGAGAAGGGGAATAGCGGAACTGAGCAAGGTTGTCGATACGATAGTTATTATTCCCAACGACAAACTTCTCGAAACTCTCCCGCCGGAGACGTCTATGATAGAGGCTTTGAAATATGCCGACGAAAATCTTCGTATGGGCATATGCGGCATTGCGGATCTTATCTCTACGCCGTCGCTCATCAACCTCGATTTCGCTGACGTTAAAACAATTATACAGAACAAAGGCTACGCTCATATGGGCGTCGGCATGGCGACCGGCGATAACAGGGTCGTGCAGGCTGTAAAGAAGGCTATTTCCAGCCCCTTGCTCGAAACGAGCATAGAGGGCGCGAAGGGCGTTATTCTCAACGTGAAAGGCGGCAACGACCTCACTTTGGGGCAGGTATACGAAGCGGCGAATCTTATCAACAGCGTTATCGACAGTTCGGCGACCGTTATTTTCGGCGCGAATATCGATCCCGATTATAACGAGAAATTCGAAATAACCGTCATCGCCACCGGGTTCACCGATAAGGACGAGATTTTGGAAGAAAAGAAAGAAGAACAGCGCGATAATTTCAAAAATTACGTAAACGACGACGTTGAACCCGAAAGAGTGGACGTTGTTCCTCCGCGCGCGAATGCCGCCACGGAAGAGCAGGAAAAGCCTCGCGTGGCGTTCGACGTTCCGCACAAGGACGCCAACGTTTTGCGTTCCGGCCGCGAAACCGTCGGATTTGAAGAACCACGCCGTCCGGTAGCCGAAAATCGTCGCGACGAATATGTCGAGCGCATGGCGGAAGAAACGTCCGCCAAGCCTGCGGAAGAAGAAACCGAAGACGAAGAAACCAAGGATTTTCCGTCTTTCATGAAGAAACTTTTCAGAAAGAATAAATAAAACGGAACACGAAAGGAAAAATCAGCGTCAAAAGACGTTCTGAATCGCTTAAAATAAGCCTGCTTTACCGCAAAAAAACGGTAAAACAGGCTTTATTTTTATGATTTGATTATACTAAGGTTTTTACGAACTCCGTCATTTTTTCAACGAATTCCGCAGAAGATTTTTCGTCGCTATCCCATGCGGTGAGATAAAATTTCAGTTTCGGTTCGGTGCCGCTCGGGCGCGCTATCAGCGAAAATTCGTTACCTTTGAACACCAGAACGTTGCTTTTCGGCAGACCGTCCAGACCGAGAGAGTAGTCTTTAATTTCCGTAACCGTTTTTCCGCAAATTTCACCGAACGGATTTTTGCGCAATTTATCCATAAGATCAGTCATGAAAATCATCCCCTGTTCGCCTTCGAAATACTTCGCGTATAGTGCCGAACGGTAATAGCCATATTTGCGATAGAGGAATCCGAGCGCGGCGGAGAGCGAAAGTCCGAGCGATTTATAATAGCACGCCGCCTCGGCGAACATCATAGTCGCGGAAACGGAATCTTTATCTCTTGCGTGCGCGCCTACGAGATATCCGATGCTTTCTTCCATTCCGAAAACGAAATTCTTGTCGGGGTTTTTATCGATTGCTTCGCCGATATATTTGAATCCGGTGAGAACGTTTATAGTTTCCACGCCGAACGATTCTGCGATTTTTTCGGGCAGGGGCGAGGTGACGACGGTCGAGACGATAAAGGCGTTGTCGGGAATGGCGCTCCGCGCCTTTTTCGTCGCCAGAATAAAATAAACGAGCAGCGATCCCGCTTCGTTTCCGCTGAGAAGACGGTATTCTCCGTTTTCTTCCCGGAACGCCACGCCCGTTCTGTCTGCGTCCGGATCGGAGGCGATGATAAGTTCCGCTTTTGTTTTTCCGGCGGTTTCGATCGCCTTTGCAAGAGCCTCTTTAAATTCGGGGTTAGGGTATGGGCAAGTCGGAAAATTCCCGTCCGGATATTTTTGTTCGGGAACGACCGTATAATCGGTTATTCCTATTTTTTTGAATATTTTTTCGACGGGAATAAGCCCCGTTCCGTTAAGCGGCGTGTAAACTATCGAAGGCATATATTTTTTATCGAAGGGCAGAGAATATTTGTAAATCGCCTCGATAAAATCGTCGAGAATTTCGTCGCCGATATATCCGATAAGTTCGTTTTTCGGCTTAAAATCTTCAAAATAATCGTGTTTATCGATGAATTCGGTTATTTTGCCTGCCTCGCCGTCCGTCGCCTGACAACCGTTCGAGTTATAAACCTTATAGCCGTTATATTCTTTCGGGTTATGGCTTGCGGTTACGACGATTCCGGCTCCGGCGCGGAGTTTTCTCACCGCGAACGAAAGGACGGGCGTCGGCATGAGTTTGTCGAATAAATATACTTTAATGTCTTTCGATGACATTATCTCCGCGGCAAGTCGGGCGAAAACGTCCGACATGTTTCTGCTGTCGTACGCGATGCAGACGGAATTTTTGCCGACGCTTAAAATATAATCGGCAAAGCCCGCCGTGGCTCTTGCCACGGTGTAAACGTTCATTCTGTTCGTCCCTGCGCCGAGTTTTCCTCTCAGCCCCGCGGTGCCGAACGAAAGTTCCTTATAAAATCTGTCGTTTATTTCATCCGGCAAACCGGAAATTTTCAAAAGGTCCTCGTGAAGAACTTCGTCGTTTTTCGTTTTTTCAAGCCAGAATTTATATTTATCGTCGACCATACTTTTATATTTCTCCGATTGAAGAAAATTATCCGAGAAGTATGCTGTTTTTATATTCTCTCGGCGTCATCGTGGTTATTCGTTTAAACGTTTTGGTGAAGTGGGGAAGCGAGTCGAATCTCAGAAGATTCGCTATTTCCGAAAAACTGTTGTTTTCGCGTATCAGTTTCTTGCTTTCCTCGATTTTCAGTTCGAGATAATAGTTGATTATCGATTTTCCCGTGCGCTGGCGGAAAGTTTTGCATAGCGTTGTTTTTCCATAATGGAGTTCGTCCGAAATTTCGTCGAGGCAGATTTTTCCGTAAATGTTCTTTTCGAGTATTCTCACTATTTCGTCTTCGATCGCATCGGAATTTTCGATTTTAGAAATGAAAATCTCGGATGACGTCGGCTTCGAAGTTTCCTCGCGTATGAGTTTAATCAGCAATTCTTCGAGGTTGTTCGTTATAACCTGCGCTCCGCCTATATTCGGGTCGGGTTTGAGTTCGAGTTTCTGAAGGTTTGGGTTGAATTCGGGAATTTTGAAGGTATTTTTCGCTTCGCTCATTATAGAGGCGAGAAGATACCTGAGTTTGTCGGCAACTACGAAGTGTTTGTGCCTGAAATATCCCATCGTTTTGGATTTGCACTCGAAACTTATGATAAAGATGTTCGCGTCAGATTTTTTGTCGCATTCAACACTGTGCGGCTCGTCGGGCGATAAAAATATCACCTCGCCCTTTTTCAAAAGCGTTTTTCCGAGGTCGGACGTGACGTAAATACTGTTTTTATCGCAGTAAATCATTTCCCAGAAATCATGCCATTCTTCGGGGAAAGCATAGTTTTTCGTCAGGCGTTGATAATGAATGGTCACTATTTTGGAAACGCTTAAAAGCATCGAAACTTTATACATATAAAAAGTCTTTTCATAAGATGTTTTTTCAACCATATTTTCACCTCGTCCGGCACATTTTTTCTTGGGCGCATAATATATTAAGAAGTCTGTTCCGTATGATTATACCACAAACAATTCCTTTTTGCAATATATTTTACAAAAATTTTTACGAAAGATATTGTAAATAAAATGAAATATTTTCTATACCATATTATCGCGAAGAGGTATATAATTAAGATGACAATAAATGGAGGTGTATAAATGAAATACGTACCCGTTTTGGATAAGGGTTTCAGACCGATGTATGCGGAATTTAAAAAATATTCCGAGGAAGCGGCGAAAACAGAAAACAAACTTTTAAAAATCTGCGTCGAGAGAAACGACGGCTATAATTATATTTACGAATATAAAATATTCGCGAACGGTCATAAGGACGAAAATAACCTTATGGCGGAAAGAATCGTAAAAACCATTCTCTGGCTTGTCGGCGGCTATAAAATTTATCTTGCCGGCGACGACGGCGTTTACGAATTCATAAAGGCGGCTTACACCGATAACGGTATCAGAGCGTTCGATAAAAACTTTATGGAAAGAGTTTACGAAAAGCCGTTCGAAGTTATTTCGTGCGACGAGAAGAACTTTCCGGAGGAGAAAAAATGCTCTCTTTCCGTCGGCGGGCATCTCGACGGTTGCAGAATAGGTTTCGACGCCGGCGGAAGCGACAGAAAAGTCAGCGCGGTCATCGACGGAAAAGTCGTTTACAGCGAAGAAGTCGTGTGGTTCCCGAAGATTAATTCCGACCCGGATTATCACTACAACGAAATTCTCACTGCGTTTAAAACCGCCGCTTCGAAAATGCCGAGAGTGGACGCCATCGGCGTATCTTCAGCGGGCGTTTACGTCAACAATAAAATAATGGTCGCGTCGCTTTTCCTTAAGGTCAACGACGAAGACTTTGAAAAGAAAGTCAAAACAATGTATATCGACGTTGCTAAAGAACTCGGCGAAAACATTCCGCTCGAAGTCGCTAACGACGGCGACGTAACCGCGCTTGCCGGAGCGATCGATCTTAACGACGACAGCGTTCTCGGTATTGCTATGGGTACGAGCGAAGCCGTGGGTTACATCAACAAAAACGGCGGGCTTAACGGCTGGCTTTCCGAACTCGCGTTCGTTCCCGTGGATTATAACAAAGATTCAATGGTCGACGAGTGGAGCGGAGATTACGGTTGCGGCGTTAAATATTTCTCGCAGGACAGCGTTATAAAACTCGCCGAAATGGGAGGCTTTAAATTCGACGAGAAACTCAGCCCCGCCGAAAAACTCAAGGTCGTTCAGAAAATGATGGCGGACGGCGATCCTCTCGCGAAGCAGATATATGAAGATATCGGAACTTATCTCGGTCATACTATGCCGTTTTACGCTATGTTTTACGGAATCAAGCACGTTCTTTTGCTCGGAAGAGTAACAAGCGGACTCGGCGGAAACATAATTATGGAAAGGGCGAACAAAATTCTCGAAGAAGAATATCCCGAACTTAAATTCAGAATAGAAATGCCGGACGAAAAGAACAGAAGAGTCGGGCAGAGCATAGCCGCGGCTTCTTTGGCGGCAACCGCAAAAACCGCAAAATAAACAGTTTTCCGCGGCGGCATTCGCCGCCGCGGTTTAAAAATTACAGACAAACCGGAGGATAATAAAATGAAGGTAATAATAACGAAAGATTATAACGAAATGAGCGAAAAAGCATTCGAAATTATGGCGGAAGTCGTGAAGAATAAACCCGACGCGGTACTCGGGCTTGCAACGGGTTCCACCCCTATAGGTCTTTATAAAAATATGATTAAGGATCATAACGAGAACGGAACAAGTTACAAAGCCGTTAAAACGGTTAACCTTGACGAATACGCCGGGCTTGACGTAACGAGCGACCAGAGTTACGTTTATTTTATGAGGGATAATCTTTTCAATCATATCGATATAGATCTCGCCAACACGAATATAGAAAACGGCAAAGCGGCGGACAGAAAGGCGGAATGCGCGAGATATAACGCCCTTCTCGAAACGATACAGCAGGACATTCAGGTTCTCGGCATCGGTTCGAACGGTCACATCGCGTTCAACGAACCCGGCACTCCGTTCGGCAGCGTTACGCATATCGTTGACCTTACCGAAAGCACGATCAAGGATAATTCGAGATTGTTCAAGAGTATAGACGAAGTTCCCCGTCAGGCTTTCACTATGGGGCTTAAAAACATAATGAACGCGAAAAAGATTCTCATTCTCGCAAACGGCGCAAACAAGGCTAAGGCTGTTTTCGGGCTTGTAAAAGGCGAGGTTACGGAGAACGTGCCCGCAAGCATTCTTCAACTTCACCCCGATTGCACGCTCGTCTGCGACGAAGCGGCGGCAGAACTTATCAGATAAGGCGCAACATATCAAATAATTGCCTGATTTTTTAAATAATCGGCAGATTTCGGAGAAAAATATGAAAGGTTTAAAAAACGTTAAAGTATATATAAAAAACGTGGGCGTCGTAACTACGAATATAGGCATCGAAAACGGTAAAATAGCATATATCGGTGACAATGCGGAAAATATCGAGTCGCTTTTCGAAACGGACGGAGTGGTTCTGCCCGGTTTTATCGACGAGCATATTCACGGTGCGGGCGGTTCGGACGCAATGGACGGGACGGTGGAGGCGTTGCAGACGATTTCGGAGTTCGTTGCGAGGGAAGGAACGACGGGCTTTTTGGCTACCACGATGACTCAAAGCCCTGAAAATATAACGAACGCGCTCAAAGCGGTTAAAAAAATCAGAGAAAAGGGCGATTATAAGGGCGCGGAAGTTCTCGGCGTTCATCTCGAAGGTCCGTTCATCTCTCCCAAGCACGTGGGCGCGCAGCCGCTCGAATACGTCGCAAACCCCAGCGCGGAACTTTTCGACGAATATAACAAAGCGAGCGGAGATTCGATTAAAATCGTAACGCTTGCGCCGGAAGTTGAAGGCGGGCTGGAACTCGTTAAACATCTCAGCGAAAAAGGCGTAGTCGCTTCGGTGGGGCATACGGGCGGAAAATACTCCGACGTCGTTAAGGCGGTTGCCGCGGGCGCGACGAACGTCACGCACACGTATAACGCGCAGACGGGGCTTCATCACAGAGAAGCGGGCGTTGTCGGCGCGGCTATGCTTCTGGACGAACTCAATTGCGAAATGATTTGCGATACGATTCACGTGAGCGTTCCCGCAATCAGACTCGTCATCAAAAACAAACCGCACGATAAGTACACGCTTATAACCGACGCTATGAGGGCGAAAGGTATGCCGGACGGAAAATCCGAACTCGGCGGACAGGAAGTTTTCGTTAAAAACGGCGAGGCAAGGCTTGCCGACGGAACTTTGGCGGGCAGCGTTCTCAAAATGAACGTCGCGATAAAGAACCTTGTTGAAAAAGCCGGCGTTGCGTTTACGGACGCGGTGGACTTTGCAACGTATAACCCCGCGAAAAACATAGGCGCTTTAAGCGAGCGCGGAACAATAGAGGTCGGCAAGCGCGCCGATTTAACCGTTCTCGACGGGAATTATGAAGTTCTTTATACGGTCGTAAACGGTAAAGTCGTCTATAAGAAATAAACATATATATAATAGCATTACCGCAGGGTTCGCGCTCTGCGGTTTTTTATTGCAAAAAATGAATATTATGCAAATAAAATGAATATTATCCAAATACAAGTAAATTTATGTGTAAAAATCAAAAACTTGCG
>JALETB010000015.1 GCA_022781715.1 Clostridiales bacterium
GCCCCAAGCGAAAGAACGCTTAACAGAAAAACACAGAGGTAACAATGCCACCGAAACCGAAATTTACAAGAGATCAGATGATAACCGCGGCGATGAATCTCATCGAAGAAAGAGGTTACGAAAGCCTCACCGCGAGAGAACTCGGAAAATATCTCGGAAGCTCGTCCTGCCCTATTTTCACTTTGTTCAAGGATATGGACGAACTGAAAACGGAAGTTAAAAACCGTGCCGTTGAGATTTTCAACGAGTATATGGCGGTGGCGGAAGAGTTTTACCCGGCCTATAAAAAGCGCGGAATGCAATGGGTTAAGTTTGCCTCGGAGCAGCCCAGGCTTTTCAGACTTCTCTTCATGCAGGAAACCTCCGGGCAGGCGGACTTCGACGCCGCGCAGAAAATTATCCCGTTCGGCAAGCAGAACGACATCGATATAATCATGAGAGATTATAACGCCGACCGCGAGCAAGCCGAACGCCTTTTCAGGCAAATGTGGATTTACTCTTACGGGCTCTGTTCGCTCGTCGCCTCGAAGGTGTGCGTCTTTTCGGAAAAGGAAATCGCGCGGAATCTCGGCGAGATTTTCAACGGGATGATTTACGTGATAAAATCGGATAAGCCAGAACTTACTTCGATTATCCCCGCCGACGCGGATTCGGACGAAAGCGGTAATCTCGCGGCGAACAGCCCTGACTTATCGAAATAAAACCATGCAAAAAGCCGCCGCAACGGAAATTCCGTTGCGGCGGCTCTGTTTTTCATTATTCACCGAGAATAAGATGACCGGTAAGAAGCATATAGACGAAATCTATAACGCCGAGGAACCAACCCCAACCGACAAGCAGGAACACAAGGAACACAACGATGTGAACCACGCTTTTCGTGCGGAGCATAACCGAGAGCCTGATAAGGCATTCGACAACCCAGTTTACGCCGGGAATGAGAAGAAGAATAGCCTTTAAAAGCACCGATTGACTGTTAAACCATTTGTCAAAATTCATTTTTATCTCTCCTTTAATATTATATTTTCCATCCTTGTTTATTATACTAAACCGATTTGCCGTTCGTCAATGATTTTTGAAGTATAAATCGATTTTTTCGCGTAATTCTCTCGCCGTGGCGGCGAAAACCGTCGCGCCGTTTTCCACGAGCAATTCCTTTTCTCTGAACCCCCACAGAACGCTTATTCCGTAAAGCCCCGAGTTTTTCGCCGTTAAAACGTCCACCTCGCTGTCGCCCACGTAAACCGCGTCGCGTTTTTCAACGCTTAAAGCCTTTAAAACTATTTCCACCGGCTCTTTGCTCGGCTTGGTTTTAACGCCTTCTCTCTGCCCGTAAACGTAATCGAACAACCCATCGCCGAAGAACTTGCGGATAACTTCCGTCGTTCCGTCCTGCGGCTTGTTTGAAACCACCGCCAGCAGATAACCGTCCGCTTTGAGTTCTTTCAGCAGTTCCGACATTCCGTCGTAAACGCAGGTTTTCGGGCTTCCGCAGAAGTTATACGAATCGTTATAAAACGCGACTATTTCGTCGAAGTTTTCGGGCGCGGCGCCTTTAAGCGACCTTTCGATGAGAATTTTCGCGCCGTTGCCGACAAATCTTCTCGCCTCGTCCGCAGTGATTTCGGGATAACCGAATTTGCGCATGGTTTTGTTCACGTTGTCCTCTATGTCCGGCACGGTGTTGGTGAGAGTGCCGTCGAGGTCGAAAATAACAAGTTTTTTTATATCCGCCATATTACATTCTCTCCGGGACTTTTATGCCGAGAAGGGTGAGCGCGGACGAAAGAACCGTGAGCGTTGCGGAACTTATCGCAAGCCTGAAATTGGTTTCGTTAACGTCGTCGCCGATGATTTTGCAATCGAAATAGAACTTGTTGAACGCCGATGCGACGTCAATCGCGTAACGCGTTACGAAGAACGGTTCGAGTCTTTCCGCCGCCGCCTTAACGACGTCCGGGAAAGTAGAAAGCAGGGCTATAAGTTGATATTCGTCCTCGTTTACGTTTTTGATCTCGTATTTTCCGATCGCTCCGCCCTTCCTTAAAACGCTCTTTATTCTCGCGGCGGTATACTGAACGTAAGGTCCGGTTTCGCCGTCGAAGTTGAGAATTTTGGAATAACTGAACGCTATGTCTTTTATCTTGCTGTTGGAAAGCGCGCCGAAAATCACCGCGCCCGTGCCGACCTGACGGGCGACGTTTTCCTTATCCTCGAGATCGGGGTTTTTCTGTTCGATGATTTCGAGGCACTTTTCGTGGCACTTTTTCAGAACGTCCTCCAAAAGAACGACCGTGCCGTTTCTCGTGCTCATAGCGACCTGATTGCCGTTGTCGTCCAGCAGGGAAACCATTCCGTAAGCCACGTGAACAAGATCCTTAGCCCAGGGCTTACCCATAAGTTCCAGCACTTTGAAAATCTGTTTGAAATGGAGATTCTGCTGATACGCCACCACGTAAAGGCACTTGTCGAAGTCGTAATGCTCTTTGCGGTAGCAAGCCGCGGCGAGGTCTCGCGTTGCGTAAAGCGAAGCGCCGTCCGACCTTAAAATAATGCACGGCGGCATTCCGTATTTTTCGAGATCGACGATCTTCGCGCCCTCGCTCTCGACTAAAAGTCCTTTTTCGGTGAGTTCGTCGATGACAGGCTGCATTTTGTCGTTATAAAAACTTTCGCCCGCGTAAGAATCGAATTTTATGTCGAGTTCGTCGTAAATCTTCTCCACTTCTTTCAGGGTGATTTCCTTGAATAGATTGAAGAGTTTAACGCATTCTTCGTCGCCGTTTTCGATAAGTTTAAAATAACTTCTCGCCTCGTCGTCCATGGACGGATCGTTTTCGCTCTCCTTGTGATAGCGGACGTAAAGGCGGGTGAGTTCCTTAACTCCGCCCTCTTTCACCGCTTCTTCCGAACCCCAGTGCTTATAAGCGTAAATGAGTTTTCCGAACTGAGTGCCATAGTCGCCGAGGTGGTTTATTCCCACGGTGTTATAACCGAGGAATTTGAAGATACGATAAAGCGCGCCGCCGATGACGGTGGTGGACAAATGCCCTATGTGGAAGGGCTTTGCGATATTCACCGACGAATAGTCAATGCAAATCGTTTTGCCGTTGCCTATATCGGACGAGCCGAAAGCCGCGCCCTGCTCCGCGATTTTTTCAAGCGTTTCTTTGACGAGCACGGTTCTGTTCACTCTGAAATTGAGGTAGCCGTTCACCGCTTCAACCTCGCTTATCGCGTCGTCGGTGGCGAACATGTTTTTAAGTTCTTCGGCAATCGCAACGGGGGATTTTCTCATAACCTTCGCGAATTTGAAGCAAGGCAGAGCGTAATCGCCCATTTTGTTGTCCGGCGGAACGGCTATAGCCGCCTCTATTTCCTCTTTGTCTATCCCGCAGGAAGCGAGTTTTTCAGCGATGTGTTTTTTGTAATCCATTTTGACTTCCTTGAATCTCTTTTCTTGAAACTTCGCCCGAACGGTTTTCTCCGCGCGAACGGAATATAATAATAAATTTTATCATAAAAAGCAAAATACCGCAACAAAAGAATTGAATAATTTTGCGTTTTGCTGTATAATTTATCGTGAAATTATAAAGAAAAATAAACTTTAAGCATATACTGCGGCGACACCGAAGCCGCGGCTATATCCGAACAGACAGGAGATAAAATATGAAATTAGGAGTAGTAGGATTGCCGAACGTGGGCAAATCCACTCTTTTCAACGCAATCACTCACGCAGGCGCGCAGGCGGCAAACTTTCCGTTCTGTACCATCGAGCCGAACGTTGGCGTGGTGGCGGTTCCGGACGAAAGACTTCCCAGACTCGCCGCGCTTTATAACAGCAAAAAAATTACGCCGGCAAGCATAGAATTCGTCGATATCGCGGGGCTTGTAAAGGGCGCGTCCAAAGGCGAAGGACTCGGAAACAAATTCCTTTCGCACATAAGAGAGGTGGACGCGATCGTTCACGTTGTGAGATGTTTCGAGGACGAAAACGTTACGCACGTGGAAAACACCGTGGACCCGATAAGAGATATCGGGATAATCAATCTCGAACTTATTCTCGCCGACATCGAAACAGTTCAGAAGCGTTATGACAAGGCGTTCGGAATGATCAAATCGGGCGACAAAAAGTATAAAATCGAATCGGATATACTCAAAAAAGTTCTCGACAGGCTGGAAAAAGAAATGCCCGTGAGAGGGCTTGAACTTTCCGAAGAGGAACAAAAGTACGTGGACGGGCTTTTCCTGCTCTCCGCAAAACCCGTGATTTACGCGGCTAACGTTTCCGAAGCCGATATGGGAAAGGACGTGAACGACGTTCCGCTCGCAAAGGAAGTTGCCGACTACGCGAAAAAAGAAGGCAGCGAAACGCTCGTCATCTGCGCGAGAACGGAAGAGGAAATCTCCGAACTCCCGCCCGACGAAGCGGCTGTTTTTCTCGAAGATCTCGGGCTTAAAGAAAGCGGACTCAACCGTCTCGTGAAAGCCTCTTATAAACTGCTCGGACTGATAAGTTTTCTCACTTCCGGCGAGGACGAAACCCGCGCCTGGACGATAAAAGAGGGTACGAAAGCCCCTCAGGCGGCGGGCAAAATCCACAGCGATTTTGAAAAAGGCTTTATCCGCGCCGAATGTATCGATTGGGAACTTCTTCTCGAAATAGGCAGTTACACCAAAGCCAAGGAACTCGGAAAAGTCCGTTCCGAGGGAAAGGAGTACGTGATGAAGGACGGCGACGTCGTTCTCTTCCGTTTCAACGTTTAATTATACGAATATACGACAAATTTTAGGGCGCAGCCGATTTTCAATCGGCTGCGCCCGCTTTTTATTCATTAAATAAGACCTTTGAGTTTTTCGACGAACGCGGAATGTTTTTCCGCACTCCGCGGATAATCGTGTATACCCTTTATCCCGTAGTCGTGTAAAACTCCGCAAACGTAATCCCTGGCGAATTTACCTTCGAGTGTTTTCAGAAGTTTGTATTCCTCAAAGGCTTTCAGCATTGCGAAATATCTCAGAGAATATTCGACGTCCTTTTCTCCGGGGTATACGATAAACGAATCGCCCGCACAGAAATGCCCGTCCGCAGTAGTTTCCTTATAAGGATTCAACGCCTTAACGGACAAAAACGAATTGTAAAAGTTAAAGCCCCACTGCAAAAAGCCTTTGGCGTTTATATCGTAAAGTTGCATACCGAGGACTTCCGTTCTCTGAAGCGGCATATGGAAATATCGGTTCGTGAGATAATTTTCGTCCACGCCTATACAGTAATAAACCATTCTGTCCTCGCCCGAAAACTTATCGAACTCCGCGCTGTTCATGCTCACCACCGGCAAAGTAACCGCTTTTTTCTCCGCGAGTTCGTAATGAGACATGGCGTCGAGCGTTTTTATTCCGTAATTGTTCTCTTTCACGAACTCCGACAAGCGGACGTAATTATCCAGATCGGGCTTATTCGGCTCGTCGGTGAGGTGCATATACGTTTGCTCGGAAATTCCGAGTTTTTCGAGATGCGGAGCGAGCGCGGCGAAATACTGCTTTAAAAATTCAAGATATTTCTCGTCCGTCGAGGCGACTTCCCAGCCGAAAATTTTCTTCTCTTCTCCGTTTTCGGTCGCGATGATTTTCGGGCATGCCTTGCCGCCCCACTGCGTGAACAAATGCGAAAGTTCGAAGTAGTTTATCCCCGCCTCTTTACAGATTTCGATAACTTTATCGAACTCCGAAAAGTCGAAATTATAATCCTCGCCACGCTTCCTTATCTTCACGAGTTGCGTGGTGAGCCGCTCTCCGCCGACTTCGGTATCGAGCGCAGGCGTGAACGCGGGGATGAGAATCATATTGTTTCCCATCTTCACGTAAGCGGCTAAAAACAGGCTGAATTTCGCATAAAACTCATCCGAAAACGGCTTTAACCCGTAATAATTGCAGATTCCGTCGTAATGAAACCAGTTGGTGAGAATTATGTCCGCATCGCAAAGTTTTTCGGGCAGAACTTCAAGCGTGAACTGCGCGTCCGCCCCTCCCGCAGAGATTCTTATAACGTGTTTCCCGGCAGGCTTATCCGAAGACGGCAACTCGAAAAACAAAGTTGCGGTTTCGCCCTTTTTAAGAGCGATTTCGTCCGTTTTTATCAGCAGTTCGGGATACATATCGTCTTTCGCGTAAACGTAATAATCGTCCTTTTCCTTGTCGAGATAATAATCGCCCTTAACCTTTTCCACGCGGTAGCACTCGCATTTTAAACTTGAGTTTATCTCGATTCTGCCGCAAAAATCCTCGTCCGCTTCCGCAAACACCTGAAACAAAAACGTCTCGTTTTTAAGGCACCTGCGCGAAACAAGCGGCACGACGTCCGCTTTTGAAAAAATTTTAACGTTCCATTCGGAAACAGTAAGTTTCATTTTCCGCCCCTCTTCCGTTTTAATGTTCCTATTATAATAGAAAACAGGAATTAAAGCAATCGCCCGAGGGCGAAAAAACGCAGAATTTTTCATCGCGCCGGTCTGGGCAAAAACCGCAAAACCCCGGAACAACTCTAAAAAGTGTACCTATAAGCCGATTAACGCCGCTTTTCGATGTTAATCAATTCATTTCTTCTATGTGGCGGACGTATTCGAGCGTGGAGAGAGCCTCTATGATTTCGCGGTGAGTTTTATACTTTTTGAGTTCCGCGCTTATGATCGTGAGCGTAATCGAATAAACGCTCAGTCCCGAGCCTGCGTAGGCGTTGTTTATCTCGATATCGTCTATGCGCATGCCGAGTTTGCGAATCGTCGTGACGAAATTCTGCAAACTGCCTTTGTCGGCAAGTTCGAGGTGAATTTCGAAGTGATTCGATCTGTTTTTAAGGTAAATTTCGATTTTCGGGAACCACGCCAGAACAATCAGAAGAACCGCGAAAATCATGAGGGCGAGCGTGTAAAAACCCACGCCTATGCACAGCCCGAAGAACGCGCTGGCGATAAGTCCTGCAGAAGTCGTAAGCCCTTTTATCTGGTTTTTCGCGCTGAAAAGCACCGATTTTACGCTTATCGCAATGGCGCAGAACACGCTCGCGGCGGACAAAAGCGGAATAAAATCCGCGTTGTTTTCGTTGATTACGGAATCCATAAACGCCGCCGCGGCGGACGTCAACGTTATTAAAATAAAAGTTCTTAAGCCCGCGGAATGACGTTTACTCGCGCGCTCGAAGCCCAGAACCGAGGCGAAAAACAACGCCAGAAACAGTCTGAACGCCGCCGATGCGAAATTTGCTTCGCCCGCCCAACCGCCGAGCCATTGCACTATGATATCGTTTTTCACTTTTTACCTCCGAATTTTTTAATTTTATCGCGCACGGCGAGGTATTGCTCCTCCGCCGCTTCGGAAAAAGCCTTTTCGTCCTCGGTGTTCTTTTCCTCCCGCGCGGGGATCTCCTTCTGAATTTCCTGAATTCGCCTGATAAGCAAATCCACGTCGGAAAGTTTCCCTTCGCCCTGCGGAATTTCCACTATTTCCTCTATTTTGTTCGAGTAAGACCCCGACAGATAAAGCGACAGTTTGGCAAGAGCCGGACCGACGAGTTCGTAAAGCACGCTGGAAGCGAGAATTATCGTCTCCAACGCCTCGCCCGACGCCCCGCCGAGCGTTCTCGCGCCGAGTGCGGCAAGACCTATCGCCACGCCCGCTTGCGGAATAAGCGCAAGCCCGAGATTGTTTCTCACCTTTTTGTCCTTTTTCACGATGGCGCAACCCGCAAACGCCCCGCCGTATTTCCCGGCTATTCTCGCGGCAAAATAAACCACGCCCACCACAACGAGCGGAACGGCTCCTATCGTCGAATTGCCGACGAGCGAATCGAGTTTGAAATTAAGCCCCGACCTGACGAAGAACAGAAGCAATATCGGCGGCGAAAAATAGTTGAGTTGTTTGAACAGTTTATCGTCGCCGGTAAGGTTTATATAAACCGTACCCATAGCCATGCACCCGAGCAGCGGCGAAACGCCTGCAAGGGCGCAGATTCCGCAAAACGCGAACAAAAGCGCGATGGAAATTATGAGTCTGTTATCCGTGGAACGCTTTTTCGGCATAAGGCATTTCATTAAAAATCCGAACGCCCCGCCCAGAATAAGCGCGGCGAGATTTATACCTATGGGTTTAAGCACGTTTGCCAAGCCGAACGAACCCGACGAGAGAGCGAGCGCGACCGAAATCGCCATGCTGTAAGCCACAAGCCCCACTATATCGTCCAGCGCGACGACTTGCAGAAGCGTATCCACGAAATCGCCTTTCGCGCCCGTCTGACGTATGGTCATAACGGTGGAAGCAGGCGCGGTCGCCGCCGCAAGCGCAGAAATAACGAGCGAAAACGCGAGATCGAGCCTTAATATAAAATAAGACGTAACGAACACCGCAACGCTCGCCGTCAAGGATTCGAACACGGTGATAATCATGTTTTTCGCGCCGTTTTTTCTGAGCGATTTCAACGTGAAAAATTCGCCCGTGGAAAAAGCGATGAAAGCGAGCGCGATATCCGACAAAAACGCCGAACCCTCTATCACGTTTTCAGGCACTAAGCCGAAGCAATAAGGTCCGAGAAGAATTCCCGTCGCTATATACGCCGTGACGTTCGGCAACCTTAAAAGTTTCGTGATTCTCGTCATGAAAAATCCGCTTATAAGCATAAGAGAAAGCGAAACTATGATGATCGCCACGGGCGACGTAACGTTTAATTTTGTATATAAATCTTTGAACATTCCTTTAAAAAAGCACGTCGGCCTTTTAAAAATCCGACGATTTCGTTTATTTCAGCATTACCGTTTTATCGAAAGCGGTAACGTTTTTTGCGCCGATTTTTTCAATCCAGCCGCGGGTTTCTATCGTCTTATAAGGTCCGGAATCATATCCTTTGCCCGCCGGGTCGTTCTCCCAGAGCCACCTCGGCGTGCACCACAGACAAACTTCGGGACCCACGAGTTTATAAAACTCCTCGTTCACACCCTGTTGACCGTGATGCGCCATCTGCACGATCGGCGTCGGCAGAATATCACCGAATTCGTCGATAAGTTCCTGCTGACGTTTATAATTCATATCGCCGAGGATAAGCACGTCGTCGCCGCGGGTTTTGATTTTATACGCCACCGACGAACAGTTGAGATCATCCGCGAATGCCTTACCCTCGGAAAGGGGCAAAAACGTGAACCCCGCCGCATAAATCGGCTTGCCTTTTATCGGTTTTTCCGCTTTCACACCCGATTTTATATCCGATCCCGCGCCTGAATTCTCGTCCGCTTTCACGCCCGATTTTATATCCGATTCCGCGCCTGAATTCTCGTCCGCTTTCTTACCCGATTTTGCACCGGATTTTGCGCCCGCCTCGGCAATCGCCTTTTTCAGCGCGGGTACGCACGAAACACGTCTGTCGCGAAGTTCGATTCTTGCTATGTATTCCTCGTCCGGAAAATCGTAATATATTTTGTTTATTTTTATCTTTCCGCGCTCTAAAATGCCGATTAAGGCCTGTATGTGGTCGTGATGCGGATGGGTGAGAAACCACCCGTCGACAACGCCGCCGAGCGACGACAAAAGTTCTTCCAGTTGTAAACTTTCGTTTGCCGTGCCGCCGTCGATCACCGCCACGCCTTTATCGCTTTTTAAAACTATGCCCATACTCTGCGTATGCGCTACGGACGGCAGAAGATAAAGCGTATCGCCGCCGAGATACTGTTTTTCAGTCATTTCTTATTCTCCGTAAATCGAGCGAAAAAATTCCTTGCTTTATCGTAACGAATTCCTCTCTTCTATGCTCGCCCTCGAGCCGGAAATGCACCGGCACCGTGGACGGCGGATCGGCGATATCGCGATGCAACGTTCCGAAAAGATTCTTCCGCGAAAGCGTGAGAGTAAGCGGTTCGTCGCTTTCGCCGCAGGACGCAAAAGTCGCCCTATAAGGCGGAAAAGCCATATTTTCCCCACCAAAACCGACGGCGAGAGTCGCCCCGCCATAACAAACGGATATCTCGTATTCGCCTTTTTCGAGCGGTAATTTATAGGTTATTTTTCCGGTATAAAAAGGCAAGCCCTGTTCGCCGATATCCCCGAGCGTAATCTTTTTCGGCAAAGCCGTAATCGCTGCGTATTCGCCGCGCAAAGAGACCCCGAAATTGCCGGAAAGATAGAAATTTTCTATCGCCGGCGAGCCGTCGAAATCGCACTGCGCTTCGAGGACGTTTTCGCCGATTTTTATAAGAGACGAATTGATTTTCATCGCCGAAAAACAGCGGTCTATCATATAACCGTCGGTTATTTCGCCGCTTAAAGTTTTTCCGCCGAGCAAAAACCGCCACTTATCGAGATCTTCGCCGACAAGGCGAACGCATGAAGGAATTTGCTCCGCGAAGAACCGTATGTATAATTTTATGCGACGTTTTTCGCATTTATCCTCCCGAAACCAGGGTTGATACATATTTCTTCCTCGTGGCGGAAGGTTGAAATTTTTTCTCAGATAGTCGTCTATGAGTATCATTTCGCCCGAAAAAGCGTGCTTTTCGTCTATGAACGCCTCGGCTCTGTCGAGAACGAGTGCGTTCGGCTCGGAAAGTTTATAAGAAAATTCCGCAGGCAATCCGACCTTTTCCGTTCTTATCGCGCTTGTCGTTCTTATCGTTTTTTTCGCGTTTAACGACTTATAGACAGACTTTTTCGTCGTTTCGTCGGATTTGCGATTGCCGCCGCTTGTCACCGCACAGCGGTTTATGAACAGTATTTTTTCTTCCGCCTCGGCGAGGTCGTACGAAACTTCGCCCGAATATTTTTCTTCGTCGATTCTGCCAGAGCGGGCGTCGAACGCTTGCATAACGTAGCCGTCGGCGATTTTAACGAAAGCATTGCCGCTCTTTTCGCGGTCGGTGTTGACGAGCGCGAGAGTAAATTCCGAAAATTCGCTTTTGCCTTTGAGCCGACGCATAACACCGCTCGTCGCCGTCGTTTTAACGGGGAAAGTCTGCCGTTTTTCAATTTGTGAAGCGACTTCCGCTTCACCGCCTTCGATATATTCGCCGAAAAATCCGCCGTCATATTTTTCCCCGCCTACGACCGACGGATATCCTCCGCCGAAAATCAACTCGCCGCCGTACGCCGCGAAATCCCGAAGCAGGGAAAGAGTTTCTTTTCTGATTGTATACAAACCGTAAACGACGACCCGTTTATACGATCTTTCGCCTAAAATAAACGTCTTGCCTTTCACGGAAGCGAACTTTCCGATAAGTCTTTCGCTGCCGTAATCGAATTCCACGCCGCCGAAAACGAGCGCTTCGCCGAACGCTCTGTATTTTTTCTCTATCTCGCAAAACAACGGACTTTTAGCCGTGAACGGCGCGGAAAATCCGCCCAGCCGCGGCAAACCCCATATGCTTTCCACGGGGTGGATAACGAGCGTTTCGGCAAGACTTTCGCCCGAAAGACTCATCGAAAGCCTGGCGAAATAATCTTCGACGTAAGCGTAATCTTCCCACCACGCCGACTGAACGGAAATGCTCGCCGGGTAATCGCGCTTGGATTCGCCCTTCATCGTGTACCAACTGAGGTGCGGACAACGCGAATTCACGCCGAGTAAAGCCTGCCAGTCGCCTATAGCCTTATATCTCGCGAACGGAGTTTGCCAGCCCGTCGCGCCGTAAAGTTCGGAAACCACTCTTTTTTTGCCGAACTGCTCCGCAACCGAAGCGCACGTTTTAACCGCCGAAAAATGAGTAGCCACGGAACCGAGATTGTCTATGCCCGGTTCATCCATATAATAATAGCATGCGGCAAGGTCGCCGCACATAAGAGCCTGCCCCGCGAGGTTATCCTCGTTGAGCAGATGCCCCGTGAATTTAAGCCCGCGTTTTTTGCAATATTCCGAATACGGAATAAAAAACGCGTTAATAAACAAATCGAGACAAACGTCCGTGTAACGATACGCGTAAACGGAAAACTCTTCGCCTTTGCGCCTGAACGCTATCTCCGGCAGTTTATCCTCAATCGATTCGCCGAATTTCGCCTTATACGCTGCGAAAAGCCTGCCCGTGTAAGGAAACCTTTGCGATGCGTCCGCTCCGCTCTGCCCGAAGCCGTTGAAAAAACAACCTCTGTGCGGCTCGTCGGCGAAAACGCCTTTTATAACCCCGCCGAAAAGTTCGCCCATGCGTTTTTCGTAAACCTCGTGCGTGCGGGCAAAAAATTCCTTTATCGCGTCGGGATTCATCGTATCGACGTAAGTGTTGCCGTTGTAAAATTCTTCCTTCTGCTGCTCTTTGACGGAAAACCCGACGAGCGTTTCGCCTTCTTCCGCAACGAGCGTTTCACCATCTTCCGCTTCTTTTGCGGCACGGTAAGAAACCATATCTTCGCCGTCGAACTTAACCGCGAAAGTATAGTCTCCCCCTTCGCCGACTTTGACGACGAGCGATTTAAGGCGATATTCGGGGTTTGCCGTAACAGCCCCGCCGCAAGTTCCGCTCGGCCAGCGGTCTTCGTCGTAAAGATACGCTTCCATGCCGAGTTCGCTCAACTCAAGCGAGGCTTTTTCGATAACCGAGAGCCACTTGTCGCCCATATATTCCGTTTTTAAGCCCGAACGCGAATGAAGGTACGCGCCCCCGAAACCCATTTTTTTGAAGGCAACTATCTGCCTGACGATTTCTTCTTCGTCAAGTTCGCCGTTAAGGGCGAAAAAGGGTTTGGCGCGGTGAAACGCGGTCGGATTCAAAAGTTTTTCCGTCATAAAGTACTGTTTTGCCGTTTTATCGGCTTTCGTCGTTTTTATTTTAGGGATTCCATTCGTTTTTGCTGCCATTCGAGAACGTTCGCGTTGCCCACGCCCTCGGTTTCGTTGAGTTTTTTGAACGTTTTGCGCATATTCGTCACGTTGTCGCAAGTGAGATAAAACTCGTAATCGAGCGGCTCGTAACTTTCGAGCGCAAAAACGCCGAGGAAGGTGAGATAGTTGAACTGTATCTGTTTATCCGCCGCGCCGGTGAAGGACAGATTGTAATTGAGATGTCTTCCGGCGACCGCTTTTTCTATCTGCGGAACGAACAAACCGAGTCCGAAATCGTCGTCGTTAACCCATGCCGCCCAACATTCGCGTGCCTTGGACGTGGAAAGATATTCTCCCGCCTGCCCGCTCGCGACCGACCAATAACCGAGATTTTCTCTTCTCGTCAGGTTGGCGTTCGTCCAGGGGCTGTCGCCCTCATAAAGCACCATAGTGTGAAGGGGAACCACCGCCGAAAGAGCAGGCATTTCCTGATTCCTGCGGTTGGGAACGAGTTCGCCGTTTTCATATTTGTCGTGCGTAAGCCCCGACCAGTCGTAAAAACGGTTTTTCGCTTTTATGCACTTGCCGACGAGCGTATACGTACATTCCGTATAAGCCTTCGTCGTTTCGCAGGGCGCCCAGTCGCGCGGGCGGGTTTTAACGTAAATCTCCGTGTCCGAAATTCTGTAATCAACCACCTGCGAGTGCGTGTCCCACTGGTCGCCGCACTGCACCGGGTTATAACACCACGAGGCTTTTGTCGTCCTGTAAATCGCACGGGTATAAGTGTCGTCGTCCGTGTTTTTGCCGTAAAGCGAAACCTGCGCGCTTCTGCCGGCAGTGGACGAATTTATCAGGTTCACATGGTCGCCGATGAGTTTCGCGCCGTCTTTATTCGCATAGTTCACGCCCACCATATTCTTGTCGCCCACGACGACCTGCTGAACGTTTTTATCGGTGCGGGTCAGAAAGCCCACTCCGCCGCCCCAGCCGAGGTTGACGCCCGCTTTTATGTAATCGTTCTGTATGTAAACGGTTTTGTCGAGTACCATATCCCGCTTGGCAACCTTGATCGAAGAAATCGCCACCGTCGCGGAGTTTTCGCCTTTGTTCGTAAACGTCACCGAATCAACGGTCTTTTTATATTCCTTTCTTTCATACCAGGTTTCGGGAATTTTATAGAGTTGGTCTTCGCTCTCTCTCGTGGGTTCTCCCACACGTGAAAACCAGTCTATAAGTTGATTAAACGGCTCTTTTGCCTCGGCATCGATGAAGAAAAGTTCCGTCTTTCTCTCATCGGAGTTATCGCTTGCGGCATAGTTGAAAGAGCCTTCCAGATTCTCGGTCGTGGTGAGTTCTATCGAAAAATAATTCGCTTCTCCTATATCTCTGCCGATCATGACCGTCTTCTTTTCGTCCGGAGCGAGCGTGAAGTTTTCCTCGCCGGAAATCTTAGTGTATTTAATAGTTTCGGTTTCGGCGGATGAAACCGACGACGAGTCGTCTTCCGGAGAAGAAACCGATTCGTTGCCGCCGCCGCAGCCGAACGCGCACGTCATGCCCATTGCCATAACCATAGCGATCGCCGCAGCCTTTATTCTTTTATACATATAACCTCTCAGATGTAAATCTTTTTTCTGTATTCCGCGGGGGTTATCCCCACGTTTTTCCTGAATTCGTTGCAAAAATGTCCGCAATATTCGTAGCCGGTAAGCGCAGATATAGTTTCCACGCTCATATCGGTGTTGCGGAGAAGTTCTTTCGCCTTTCTTATGCGCACCGAAATGACGTATCTGTGCGGCGAAACGCCGAGCGTCCTTTTGACGGTGTGATTGAAAGCCGAAAGCGTGACGTTGAATTCCTTGCACACGTCGTCGAGTTTTATCTCTTCGGCGTACTTTTCTTCCACGAGCGAAATGAATCCGTCGGTGATTTTGTTGCCCGTTAAACTGCGCCTTTCGCCCGACTCGTTTTCCGCCGAGGACAAAGCGTCGAGCATCAACGCCGTCACTTTGAGCGACAACGAAAAATCGTCGGTCGGATCGCCGTTTGCAAGGCTCCTCGCGGCAAACAAAACGGTTTCGCCTATCGGAAACACGGCGACGCCGTTATCCATAGAAATGTTGTCCGCAATCATGCAGTCGAACATCACCGCGTAATACGCCGCAACGCTCCTCTCTTCCCAGATCGCGAACGGTGCGATCAACGCCGCACAACCTGAAGGAACGACGAATCTCTTTTCGCCATCGGTTATTTCGCCTTCGTAACCGCCGCCGTCGGGGATTATGAGCGTGTATCTGTCGCCGTGATAGGTCTGTTTAATCGTTTTCGACGGTTTCGCTTCGTTATAATAAAATGCGTGAACGACGATATCGGAAAAGGGCGAAAAATCGAATTCTTTCTGAATCATATCTTCACCCTCCCCAAAAGCAGATCTTTTTCGAGTTCGTCGAAAGTTTTGCGTATTTCGTCCTTATGCCCCACGGCTATATACGCTTCGTAATTTATCGGCTCGAAGTTTTTCAGGTCGAAGTACCCTATCGCCGCCGTGTATGAACAGGACATTGCGTCGTCTTTGGAAAAATCCTCGCCGTCTATCGTCAGCCTGCCGGCGTAATGATGTTTGGTGTGCGGCGAAAAAAGCCCCACGCCGTAACCTTCGTCGTTGAGCCACGCGCTGTAATTGCCCGAAACGATGAAATGCTGTTCCGATTTGAACGGCATTTCCGCCCAGTAACCGAGATTTTCGTGCAGAACGGGTGTTTTATCCCTGATGAAAAAGAACTTGTCGAGCAAAGGCGATAAAAAGAGCGACGGAAGTTCCTGCGCCCTTAGTTTACGCCAGCGGTGGTCGAACATCGAATAATCGACGAACGAACATTTCATCTTTAACAATTTGCCGTCGAGCGAATACTCGGTTTCCATAACCGAATCGCACGGCGACATGTTTTTAGCGCGGTCGAAAGGGCGCACCTTGAACCACAGTGTTTTATCGTCGGCGTAAAAATCGAGCAGATCGCTGTTGTTGCCGTAAGCGTCGCCGCCCTGCACGGGGTTATATTTCCACAAGCCCCCGAACAACACCGACGGAACGTACGGCGGGTTGAGCGAGCCATAATAATTCTGCGCCAGACTTCTGCTCTTTTCATGTCTGTTGAGCAGGTTCGCGTTTCTGCCATCATCCGATTTTTCGCCCTCGCCCGATTTTTCACCGAAAACGAGTTTGTTTCCGATGTGTTTCACCGAGTATTTTTCCGAGGACAGATAGGTTAAGGAATTGCCGTATTTCGCGTCGTAACCGATCCGCAGATAATCGTTGGCAACCTCCGCCGATCTTTCGGGCGGAAGTTTATAGCCGAACGAAATTTGCGAAAAAGTGGTCATTCCCACGGCGTTTTCAATGTTGAAGCATATAAGTTCGCTTATCTCGCTCGCCGTTTCGTTCGGTTTGAGCGCGGAAATATACGCCGTGTATTCGTTTTTGCCGCGGTTTACCGGGAACGATTCCGTAACCGTTCCGCCGCCGGAAGTTTTTATTATCAACCTGCAAACAAGCCTTAACGGCGATTCCGTTTTAACGGTAACGCGATTGAACCCGCCCTTTTCCCGCAAGGGAACGGCAAAGATTTCTTTCATACCGAAATAGTGTTTTATCTGCATAAGTTTTCCTCCGCATTTTACACTATTATACCACAAATCGGAATTTTAGTCCTGAATTTTGTTAGGGATTTCATTCGTCATCACTAAGTTTATTACAAATCTTTGCCGTTTACCGTTTAAGATTTTATTCTGCAGATTTGAAAAGCGTAGCGTCGTAAAAAGTTATCGTTCTTGCCGCGGACGGTTGAATCTGACAATCGAAACGAATAACGTTGAGATTACCTATATAACCCGCTACGTCTTTAAGCGGCAAAGTTACCGTAGTAATGCCGTTTTCGTCGGTGCTGACCGTTGCCGTGTTTTTGTTCGTGTTTCCGAGGGCAACCCAACTGTCGACGCCGTTACATTTGACGAAACCTCTGTAATTGAAATGCTCGGCAGTCGTTTTGAATCTGAAAGTGATCATGTCGTACTTTGTCGTATCGATCGAAAGCCCTGTAACCATAATTCCGCCGGTTGCGAGAACGGGATATGCAACTTCGAGTCCATCTTCTTTTTCGTTCGTTTTAATATTTGGATGTGCCGCACCGTCTTTATGAGCATACCATCTGCCTGCGCCTTTGGTGAAATCCCACTTAAGCGTGCCGGCTTCTTCGTTGACGATCGTGTTGCTCGCCACTCTCTTCACCGTTTCGGTGACTTTGGAGCAGCCGCTTACCATAACCGCGTTTTCAACTTCGTTGCCGAATCTGATCTGCGCGATCTGCATTGTTGCGTTTTCGGTTTCGGTTACGTCAACGTCGAACGCGAAACGTATACCCTTTACTTTTCCGCCGAAAAGTTTTGCAATGGAATTTTCTTTCACGAGAGTTCTCGAGCCGTCGTCGGTAACTTCGTAATAATTGTGAGCATAATCCGCGATGCCTATCGTGATTTCGTTATAGTCGCCGACAGCCTCGGGCAAATCGAACCAGGCTTCGCCATACCAGGCAACGCTGCCCTTGGGAAGCACGCTGAGCATAACCTTTTTAACGTTCGCCGAAGCCTTGTATCTGAGTGTTACGGAAGTAATTACGGACGTATCGATTTCGTAATCGACTATCGTGTTTTCAATGCTCGGATAACTCTTCTTCGCTCCGTTTTCGTTGAGTTCTTCGGCGGCAGCGTCCTTTTTCATAACGAGGTTCGCCGCGCTGTTTTCAACCGCCATACCGTTATATCTGTGATAAGACGATGCGGTGGTGGAAGTGGTCTGCCAGCCTAAAAGGTCTCCCTTGGTGAAATCATAGGTTACGGAAGCCTTAGTGGCGTCGGTTTCGGAAACGGGCGTGGAATCGTAAGTGGGATAAGTTTCGCTGCCGAAAGCCATGGATTTAAGCAAAATCTTGCAACTATCTCCGGCTGCTCTGAGCGGGAAATCAAGACGAAGCGAGCGCAGATAATCGCCTGCGGGCAATTTATCCTCGGGAGCGTTCTCGAATTTTGCATAGTTATTCGTCCAGTTGCGAAGGTCGATTACGAGGGTTTCCCAGTCGTCGGATTCCTTCATGTTGCGTTTGAGCGCGCAGGTGTTTTTCCAGGTCGTGTCGTCGCCGAACGAAGGCATTCTGCTCGTGTTGTAGAAAATATTGACTCTGTACGGATCGCCGAGGCACTTATATTCGATTTTAAGCGTGGAATAGTTCTTTACGGGGATCATAAGTCCGTCCGTTCTGATGCCTACGTCTATGCTGTTCGCGGAATTGAGGTCGACTTCGATATAACCGTTTTTTTCGGTGATTTTGCTCGAATCGTCGAAACCGGTCTGAACTCTCGTATACCACCATTCTTTACCGTTTGCGAAATCCCAGTCGTCGAAGTAAACGGGCGTGCCGTAAAGGTTTACGTTGCCGGTCACTTTGGTCGCAAAATCGTATCTGGTGGTCATCGCCTTATCCGTGAACCATTCCGCGTAACGGCAACCGGAAGTGATCGCTCTGTTGAACGATTTGATCGTTTCGCCCTTTCTTACTGTGTCGCTCGCTTCGTAGGTCCACTCGCCCTCGTTGTCCACCTTATGGTTGTCCTCCGCGGTACTCCAGTAATAAACCTTATAGGTTATATCCCAGTTTGCGTAAAGGGTCAGATCGGAATTAACGACGGAACCGATGAAATCGTATTCGCTGTCGGGGTCGTCGGGATCGGTGAGCCAGGATACGAAACTACCCTCTTCGTGAGTGGGTTCGTCCGGTTCGGTAACCTTGCCGCCCGCTTTCACGGTCTGACCGGGTACGGGCGATCCGCCCCGGGAATCGAACGTTACCGTATACTCCTTCTTGGGAGTGTCGCCGGTGCTTGCAGGCGCGTCGTCGCATGCCGTAAGCGATACAAGCGAAAACGCGAAGATTGCCGCCATAAGGGCGGACAGGAATTTCTTGATTTTCATATTTTTCCTCCAGATGTTTTTTATAACTTCATTCCGGAAGCGAAACCGCCGGAAGAGAAGAACTTAAGTGATATGCCGCTCGTTACGATAAGCGGAATGCTCGAGATGAGATACATCGCGTAAACGACGCCCCAATCGTTGGATTCGTAAATGCTGCTCTTGCGGATAAGCATAACCATAAGGGTTATCTTTTCCTGACTTTTGATGACGAGCGACGGCCATAAATAGTCGTTATAATAACTCGAAAAACCCTGAATGAACCCGTAAATTATTATCGGAACGGCAAGCGGAACGACTATGAGAAGAAAGATGTGTGCGTCGTTCGCGCCGTCGAGTTTAGCCGCCTCTATAACCGATTTCGGCTGTTGGCGGAAAAAGGTTCTGAACAGGAATATCGCTCCCGCCTGACCGCCGGCTATATACGGCAGCCACATTCCCCAATAACTGTCTATGAGGTTGATTTTGTACATAAACGCGTAAAGAACGGACGTGCCGAGCATTGACGGAACGAACATCATCACGAGATAGAGATAGAAGAAAAACTCCTTGCCCATAAACTCTTTCTGCGCGAATATATACGCCACCACCGCCGCGAAAGCCATTCTTAAAAATCCGCCCACAACCGCCACAAGCACGCTGCTTAGTATGTTTCCGCCGATCGCGTCGAACGCCGTGACGTAGTTTGCCGTGTTGATTTTCTTCGGAAAAGCGAATATGCTCGTCCTGATCTCGTAGTTGCTCTTCGCGCTGTTTAAAATCGTCATAAAGAGCGGGATAAGGCAGAAAACAACGCAAAGGACGGTTATTATCGTAATCGTCGTCTGTATCGACCTTTTATCGGAATATCTCAGTCTTACCGTTTTTTTAAGCATACGACGCCTCCGATTTCATCTTGTTGCGCATGTTTATCGCCGTCACCACCGACAAAACGAGCATCATCATCACAGCCATCGCCGATGCCATGCCGTATTCGTTGTTGTTGAGGTACATATAAAGTTTATACATAGGCGTCATCGTGCCTACGCCGCCCTTTGTCGTCGCCTGCAATTTGCCGAGCGACTGCACGGAATGGATGAACGTTATGATGAACACGTATTTTATCTGCCCCATAATAAACGGCAGATCTATCGAAACGAGCCTGCGCCAGAGTTTGCAGCCTTCCAGTTCCGCAGATTCGTAAATTTCGGGCGGGACGTTCATCAGCGCGCCGTAGAATATCAAATACGAACCTACCCACGGGAAGCCCATGAATATGAGCGAACCGACGCTCGTTTGGGCCGACCCGAGAAAGGCTATCGGCTCCGCGCCGAACGCTTTCAATAACGCGTTTATGACTCCGTATTCGCCGTAAATTCCGTTTTTCCACAAAAGCGAAGTCGCTATGCCGGGCAGAATCCCCGGGAAGAACAGCGCGAAACGCATGAATCTGGACAATTTTTTGTTCCGCATTATACTCAGGCAGAACGCAAAGAATATCGGCGGACAAAGCGCGAGCAGACAATCCGAAGTCATGAATATGAACATATTCCGCACCATTTCGCCGAAATACGGGTCGTGAACGATTTCAACGAAGTTGTTTATCCCCACGAAAACCTTAGCCGAGCCTGCCGAATAATCGTAAAACGCGTTGATTATCGACGCGATCGCGGGATAATAACAGAACGTCATCAGAAGCGCGAGCGACGGCAGCATCACGAGATAAATGTATTTGCCCTTCCACAGATTGCGGGCGAACCACTTTATTCCGCCGCCGATTTTATTTCCCGCTTCGGGCGAAAAAAACGCAGCGAAAAGGAGAGCCGCCGCAACGAAAAGGATTCCGGTCAACACGTAGTCGGCAATTTTAAGCGAACTTACCACGCCGTAAAAACGGACGTCGCTCAAAGAATACCAAACCGTGCGGGAAACGTCCTCGTCGGTATAAACGACAAAGAGTTTTCCTCCTTTTTCATACGGGAAAACATATGAAACGTCGTGCTGACCTTTGAATGTATAATCTATTCTGCCGCTCTTTGCGTCCACGACGGAAATATCGTCCACGAGAGAAAACGGAACGTAAATCTTCTTGTTGTTCTTGTCGTAACGTATGCTCGCCACCACGTCGGAAAATTTCAGGAGCGTTTCGCACTCGAAATCGCAATTCATCTTCACGAGGTCACCGCTGCGAAGCGCGTAATAAAACAATTCGTCGCTCTCGTCATACACCACGGTGTATATTTCGTCCGGAGCGGAATATCTTCCGGTGTGAAACCTTTTAAGTTCTTCCACGCCGCCCGTGAGAAGCGTTATGTCGGACGACACGCGGTAAACCACGCCTTTTTTGCCGAACACGAACAAGGATTTTCCGTCGGCGGAAATAGTCACGTTACGCGTTATGAGGTCGATTTCTTTTATCTCTTCTTCGCCCTCTTCCCCTACGGCTTCGCAGAATTCGCCTCCCGCGATTTTCTCGAACTTATCGCCGTTTAAAACGTAAGAAAACAAGTATAAATCGGTATAATTCGCGTTGGAACTGACGCCGAACCAGAATTTTTCCGCGCCGCCGTCGTTGTAATAACTCGACGTGATGAATATTCCCGGAAGATTGAGCGAGGCTATCGGGTTTAAATCCGCGTCGACGAGTTTAACGCCCTTGCCGCTTCCGCACACAAGAATTCTGTCGGCGGAAATAACGTTTATCTTCTGAACTATTTCGTTTTCAAAAAGTTTCGCCGAACGAATGACCTCGCCGGAGGCGTTCTTTTCGGTTATCGTTCCCTTTTTATCGCCCGTATAGTAAGTTTCGCCTTCGAACGAAGATTCGAAAGTGGAAATTTCGCCGTCGTAATTCTCCGTCGAGGCAGTTATGTTTTTATTGAGTACGGTTGCGGCGAGAATTACTCCGCCCGCCGCGAGGCACAGGCAGATTATCGCCGCAACGAGTCGCATTTTTCCTTTCATTTTCCGCCTCGTCAGGATTTCGGGTTATCGGTGGGGTTTTTATAGCAGGTCTTTTTGTAGCCTTTTGCGGAAAATTCGTTTTCGTAATACCCCACGATTTTATCCGCCCAGCCGTTCGTAACCGATTCGAGCGATTCCGAACCGTTGATGAATTTGCGCATATAATCGCCGAACGCCTGAGAATAGGACGTGGAACCGCCGTGCGAATACATTCTCTGGAAGGGGTTCATATCGCAAAGACCGTTGAATTTAACGTTCCACACGTTTTCCATTCCGTTGAAATAAGTCGTCCATTCGTCGTTCATAACAACGTGTTTAACGGTGGTGAGTCCGTCGGGCGACAAATTCTGTTTGCTCATTCCGCCGCAGAACACCGACTGTCCGTAAGGCGACATAAAGAACTTGATGAAGTCGACGTATTTTTCCACTTCTTCTTCGCTTCTGCCTTTGGCGTAAATCGAGAGATATCCGCCGTTGCCGCCCACGTCGCGAACAAAGTCCGTCGTGCAATGCTTTTTCTCGTGCAAACATTCCATATAGGGGTAATCGAACATCGCTATCGAGAATTTTCTGTCGCCCGCGTCTTTGATGTCGTTGGCGAAGGACAAGCCGAATCCGACGTAATCGAGAAGAATAACGGGGCTGGTTTTATTTTCTTTGTTGGATAAAAATCTGTCTCTCACATCGTCGAAAGAGTTGGTCGAGAAGAATCCGGAAACATACGGTTTTATTTTTCCGAGATTTTCGAGGAAGCATTTATATTTGTCGCTTCTGGGTCCGACGTAATCCATATAGGAAGTGTTTTTATCGAGAATCGCGTTATAAACCCTTAAAACGTTGGGGTTATATTTCTTGTCCGCCTCGGGTTGTTTCGCGTTGAGATCGAGCGTGAAGCCGTCTTTGAGTTCGGCGTGGCACCAATCCCCTTCTTTCGCCTGCACGTCGCCGAGAAGGTCACGGTAATACTGATCGCCGTAAACGCGGAAAAGCCAGGCAAACTGAGTTCCGGTGATCGCGTCCACGTCGCCCGCCAGTCCGAGCGGATTTTCATAGCCCGCCTCTTTGAGCCTTGCGCATATTTCGATGAGTTCGTTCCAAGTGGATGGAATGAGCGCGTTTCCGTCATCGTCCACAACGCCCGCTGCCACGAACGCTTCCACGTTTATGTACCAGCAGGTTTCGAGCGACTGCGAATTCATAACGTAAAGAGTGTTCGTTCCGGTGGATGTCATATTCATCGTGTAAGCCTGGGTGCCGAGCACGTCGCGCCACACTTTGTTGCCCGCATAAGGGTTCTTTGAATCGAGCGCGCTCGCTTTGAAGTCGTAACCGTAAGTGGGAACGAGCGTGTTCACGTAGTTTCCCGCGAAAATTCCGAGCGACGTTGCGGTATTCTGCAGTTCCTGTTTTATCGTCGTGGCATATTCGCCGCTGCCGTAATTCGTAAGCTTAACGTTCACTCTGGTCTGCAACGCCTGATACGCCTGTTTAACGGCTTTCCAGCCGTATTCGTGCTTGCCGAAAATCATATCGACGTTGATGGTGCCGCTGTATTTTTTAATTTCGGAAAGTTGCGGAAGGTATTCCGCCGCAACGCCCGTTTCAATAAGACCGTTGCCGCCCGTCGTGCTCTCGCCCGTTTCTTCGGGCGTCTTTGGCGAACACGCTATCGCTCCGCACAACAAAGCGCAGGCCATAGCCAAACAAAATGCTTTACCGAGAAATTTTTTCATCGTTTTCTCCTTTAAAATATCGTTAATACGTAATGCTGCCTGCCGGGAACGAAACAAATCGCCGTTTCATACCAGACAAGAATAACCGATGTATTGTAATTATACAACCCGCCGCCTTTGCGGTCAATACGAAATCGTGCTTAATAATTACAAAAATATGCCGAATTTGAATTTCAAAAGCGGGTTTTAACGCATATTGATTAAAGAAATTTACAAATGCTTTAAATTTTTATTACACTTCCGGCCCGGCTGCGGAAAAAGCCGGCTAAGAAAATTGCGGCGGCAACCGTTGCCGGTTGCCGCCGCAAAAACAGCAAGTGATAAAGAACGGAATCAGTATTATAATATCTTTCAGAATTTTTACAATTTGTTGCAATTAAAATTGACATATTTCTCGCCGCCGTGTATAATATTTACTATAAACTTCGGAGAGGAATCGGAATGAAACAAGGCGAATTCGAACTTTTATCCAAGCAATTTTCAACGCCGCAAGCCGTTATGACGGAAATCATCAACTTAAAGGCGATTCAGGGGCTGCCGAAAGGCACGGAGCATTTTCTGAGCGATTTGCACGGCGAATCGGAAATATTCTTACATATATTAAGAAACGCGTCGGGCGTTATCCGCACCAAAATCGACCTCGCGCTCGGCAAAACCGTGCCGGAGGACGAGAAAAACAAACTCGCCGCGCTCATATATTACCCCGAAGAATACCTTTCGCGCATATCGAAAAAAGAAAAAACTTCCGCATTTTACGCGAAGATTTTAAGGCTACTGATAGAAGTGATAAAACTGACGACCGCAAAATATACGCGTTCGAAAGTTCGTAAAGCAATCCCCGCGGAATATCGCTATATAATCGACGAACTCATCAACATGCCCTATCACAGCATCTCCAAGGCGAAATATTACAACGGCATCATCCGCGAAATTATCGCGCTCGGCAACGCGGAAAACTTCATTATACGCATGAGTTATCTGATTCAGCGCATGGCGATAGACAAACTGCACGTCGTGGGGGATATTTACGACCGCGGCAACGGCGCGCCGAAGATACTGGATACTCTCGCCGCCTATCATTCTCTGGACATAGAATGGGGCAACCATGACATGCTCTGGATGGGCGCTTTTTTCGGCAACGCGGCTCTCATCTGCAATCTTTTGCGGATAAACTGCCTTTACCGCAACTTGCAGGTCATCGAAAACTATGGAATAAACTTACGCCCGCTGATGAGTTTCGCACTGGAAGAATATGCCGACGACGACTGCGAAAACTTCGTAATCTCCGACCTTTACGGCATAGAAAGCGAACTCGAACGCAACGCGGTGCTAAGAAAAATGACGAAAGCGGTCACCGTTCTGCAACTGAAACTCGAAAACGAACTGATAAAAAACCACCCGGAATTCGGGATGGACGACAGAATTCTGCTCCGCGACGACAAGTTGACCGAAAAAGAAAAATGGCTCGTTAATCACCTTATAGGCGAGTTTTCGTCGAATGATCGCCTGCATAAGCACATAGATTTTCTAGTGAAAAAAGGAAGCATGTATAAGGTTTTCAACGGGAATCTCATCATGCACGGCTGCGTGCCGACGGAGGAAAACGGCGAATTTTCGCTCGTCCCCGTGGGCGGCGAAAAGTATTCCGGCAAAAAACTTTACGACAAGTTGAACGCTATCGTAAAAAACGCCGCGCGCGGCGACAAATATGCGATCGATTACGCGTGGTATTTATGGTGCGGAAAGAAATCGCCGCTCTTCGGGCGGGATAAAATGCGCGTTTACGAAAAATATTTCGGCGGTTCGCTTTGCGAAAAGGAAGATCCTTATTACAGGTTCATAAAATCGGAAGAATACTGCCTGAAAGTTCTCAGCGAATTCGGGGCGAACGGGAAGTACGCGGTTATCGTAAACGGACACAAACCCGTCCGCGTGAAGGACGGCGAAACGCCCGAAAGCGGAAACTGCCGCCATATAACGATAGACGGAGGGCTGTCCAAAGCGTATAGCATTAAAACGGGAATAGGCGGCTATACGTTGATAAACAACTCGGAAGGGCTGTATATCGTAAGTCACGAACCGGGCTTTTCGGTCGAAGGAGTTTTCAACGGAAACTCCGATATGAAAAGTTCCAACAGGCTGCTCAAAAAGTACGATAAGCGAATACTCGTAAAAGAAACCGACGACGGAAAAGCCATCGCCAAACAAATACAGGTTCTGAAAAACTTGCTGAAGCATTACAACGAAAAATAAAAAACGCCCCGAACAACCGGGATAACCCATTGTATAAAGACCTGATTTTCATGTGACGCCAGACAAAATAAAGCCCGACTTCGGAAGAAGTCGGGCTTTATTTTATTTTTGCGTATTTATCGACTTATAGCCGCGTATTTGTTGATTGATCAGACGCGTTGACCGGAAACTTCACTTCCCGGAACAGCAAGCGAAATCCCGTTTTACAATATTCCGCTCTCTTTGATAAGTTTTTCGGCGTCGGTGCCTTTAATCTTTTCGGTAACGTCCTTTAACAAGAGTTTTTCTCTCATGGAAAGTTTCATAGACGTTATCGGCTGTTTATCGAGCGCGTAATAAACGGCTTTGAGCAGTTCTCTCACGTCGTACACACTGCCCCACACTTCCGGAACGGCTCTGTCGATATCGAGAAGAGTGTAAACCGATTCCATTCCCGTTCTCATAGAATATTCTATGGTGAAGATGGTATCTCTCGGGGTTTCCGCGAACTGACCGATGAACGCGAAGTTTACCGCGCCGTCGGGAACGACCTTAGGTCTGTCGGAATTCTTTCTCGGACGGAAGAACGCGTTTATGAACGGCATATAGCAAGTCGTGGTGTTGGCTTTGGTTCTGGCGTAATCGTCGATTTTATCGATCGGCAAGCCTATATGATAAAGCCATTCTTTACACACTTCCTCGCCCGTACAGTCTCTCATAGCCTTTTTGACGTAGTTGCCGGGCTTATCGGTGTTAAGCGAATAAAGCCAGATAAGCACGCTCTTTTTATCCTGCGATTTGAATTGCGGCTGACGGTTTATCGTCCAGGAAAGATACCAGTTGTCCACGCTGTCCTTAACGGTTACAATGCCGCCCGTGGTAACTCTGCCCGCTCTCGGGTCGCGGTGGCAGATTTTTTCGATATAGCCGATAATTTCGTCATCCGAAGTTTCCACGGTCGCGCTCATCCAATTGGTTTCGTCGGGATGGTCGCAATAGTTTGAAGGATTGCCGAACGCCGGATCCTGAATGGCGATATTTTTCCATAAATCCCACGATTCGCCGCCGCCTTTTCTTATCCCGGAAAGATCGGGAGCATGAGTCTGGTCGCCGTAGCAACTCGTATCGGTGCAGCACCCGTTGGTTATGAACACAAGGTCGCTTTCGAGAAGGTCGATCGAGCCTTTTTCGCCGTTCTTTACATATTCGATCTTTTTAGCGATTTTCTTCTTTCCGTTTATATCGAACACAACGTTTTTAACGTCTATACCGTATTCTACCTTAACCCCGTGCGATTCTAGATATTTCTGCAGAGGCTGAATAAGGCTTTCGTACTGATTGTATTTTGTAAAACGAAGCGCGGAGAAATCGGGAAGTCCGTCGATATGGTGAACGTATCTCTGAAGATATCTCTTCATTTCGAGCGCGGAATCCCACGAATGGAATGCGAACATCGTCTGCCAATAAAGCCAGAAGTTGCTGTCCCAGAAATTGTCGTCGAAGAAATCGCTTATTTTCTTGTTTTCCAGATCTTCTTCAGGAGTCATAAACAACTTGCTTATCTGCATAGCCGCTTCTTTATTAAGACCGAACTTGTTGTCGGTATGCGCGTTTTCGCCGCGGTTTACCGTCGCTCTGCAAAGCGAATAGTTCGGGTCTTTTTTGTTAAGTCTGTAATATTCGTCGAGAACGGAAAGACCGGGGTTCTCAAGCGACGGAACGTCCCTGAACATTTCCCACATAACTTCGAAGTGATTGTCCATTTCTCTGCCGCCACGCATATAATAGCCGCTTCTCGGTACGACTCTGCCGTCGCACGAACCGCCCGCGATATCGAGTTTTTCGAGAAGGTGAATATGTTCGCCCTTCATCTGACCGTCTCTCACAAGGAAGAACGCCGCCGAAAGGCCCGCAAGCCCCGTGCCGATTATATAAGCCGATTTACCGTCTACGCCCTCCGGTTTTTCCGGATGAGCAAATGCCTCATAGTTTCCTGATCCGTAATACATAATTTTTACCTCCGAATTTGTCGTTTTGGTTTTTACGGCTACATTATAACCCGCCTTTTTTCAAATTACAATAGACAATATTTTCGCCTTGTCGCGATTTCGGACAGCCGGGCAATATTGTGGGATTTTTTGACATTTTCACCGTTTTGTCTAAGTTTTGTATGAAGCCGAAGAACAATAGAAAACGCCCCGCAAAGTTCTGACGTTCCGAAACTTCGCAAGGCGTTATCGCGTTATTATATTATTTACCGAAATTTTTGAAAGCGATTTCTATCGTTCCGCCGACAATTTTGCTCACTTTCTCCACAATCGATTCGGGACTTTCGCTCATATCGTGTCTCACCCAGTCCAAAAGCACGCCTACGAACGCGTATTTATAGAAATGGGCGATATACTCCTTGTCTTCGTCGTGAACGGAAAACCTTTTCGACTTTTCGTCCACCACGTTTTTTAAAAGAGGATAAACGAGCCTGTACAGATACTGTTCGAGCATTTCGAGCGAAACCGAACGATATATATTGTCTATAAACACCTTGTCCTTTTTTGCCAAAGCGAACACGGCGAGAAAACCTTCCTGCCAAGTGTCATAGGTTCTGTTTTCTTTTAAAACTTTTTCGGTGTCCTCTATGCAAGTCCATTCCACAAGATCGTAAATATCCTGAAAATGATAATAAAAGGTCTGACGGTTGATTCCGCAATCATCTGCGATATCCTGCACGGTTATTTTGCTTAATTTTTTTTCGCAAAGAATTTTCTTCAAAGAAGCCGAAATAGCCTTTTTCGTTATATCGCTCATAAATTCCTCCGCCAGGTCGGTCTTTTCTCCCGGCGACAACATTATACCAAACGTTTAAATTTAAGTCAAACACCATAATAATAACGATTTAATGCCAACTATTTCATCTTTCTGCCTTTCGTTGTTGCCGTTGCAACAAGATTATTTACTGATTCTGCCTTACAAAATATTATGCTTTATTTGCCGAGCCGAATAAAGCCATTTTGTGCTTTACGGCTTCTTTGATATATTCCACCTTTAAATTCCGCGTTTCGAGATAGCCGAGTTTTTTCTCTTCGCCGTCTTTATAAGCGCGCTCGCCCGCAAGACATAAATCGGTAAATATGTTAACTTTCGATATTCCGTTGCGAATGGTGTTTTTAAAATCGTCATCGGAAAGCCCGCTTCCGCCGTGCAGTACGAGCGGAACTTTTACCGCGCCGCTTATTTCTTTAAGCCTTTCTATATTAAGCATAGGTTTCTTTTTATAAACTCCGTGCGCCGAGCCTATCGCAACAGCCAGAGCGTCTACGCCCGTAGCCTCCAAATAAGCTTTCGCCTCTTCGGGAGTGGTATACATATCGGTAAGCAGATTATCTTCTTTCGCCGCTTCGCCCACATGCCCTATTTCGCCCTCTACCGTCGCGCCGAATGCGTGCGCTATCTTTACCATTTCGCGCGTTTCGGCAATGTTTTGTTCGTAAGGTTTAGCCGAGCCGTCGAACATTACCGACGAAAAACCAAGTTTCAACGCCTCTATACACCTGTCGAACGTAAGCCCGTGGTCGTAATGCACCACTACGGGGACTTTCGCTCTCTTCGCCGCCGCAATAACGCTCGGCGCGATGAGTTTTAATTCGCCGTAAGGCAATAACACTTCCGCCGTGCCGAGAATAACCGGCGAATTACTTTCTTCCGCAGCCTCTATCACCGCCTGCAACATATCCGTGTCGGTGGTATTAAACAGCCCTACCGCATATTTTCCCTTTTGCGCCTTTTTCAAAACTTCGTTTAAGTTTACTAACATTTTTCTCTCACCCTGAAATTTTTCGTTATTTCGTAAATTTCGTTTCTGGTCTTGACACCGTTCGTCGCACTTGTCGCGGTTATGCTTGCCGCAGCCGCTCTCACGCCTGTTTCGAGTATTCTTTGCGGCTCGGAATTTGTATAAATTTCGGTTAATGCGCCCGCGCAAAACGCGTCGCCCGCGCCGGTTTTACCTTTAAAAAGTTCGTCGGGGACTATAAGCGAATTTATTTCGGCGTAACTTTCGCCTAAGAAACATGCCTTGTCCTCTTTATGAATAATAACGCCCTCTTTAACGCCCATAGCCTTTAATCTTTCTGCTAAAAAGCGTAAATCACCGGTATTATCCGACTTGCAAAGTGCCGCGGCTTCGAGTTCGTTTATTATAAGATAATCGACAAACGGCAGACAGGGAAGGACTTTTTCGTAAGCGTCCGCGGTAGAACTTACTAAGTCTATCGACGTCTTTATCCCACGTTTTTTAAGTTCACGCAATATCTTTACACCGTCGCCGTTATCGACTTTTTCAAGTAGCAAAAAATACCCCAAATGAAATATCTTTGCGGTTATTTTGTCAAAGTCTATATCGTCGTAACCGAAATCCGCACTCGCGCCGGCATAGGTGAAGAAC
>JALETB010000055.1 GCA_022781715.1 Clostridiales bacterium
CTCTTAAGGAAGTCTTGGTGACCGCGGAATACTCGACGGTGCAGTTATCGTATTTCGAAGCGTTGAAGATGGAATCGAAATAACTCTTTGTGACGGTTTCGCCTGTTTTGAGCGCGGGCGAAAAATACTTGTAATAACCGCCGAAACAGATAATGTAAACCTTAGTCGTTTTGTTCACCGCCGTTTCGGAGAGCAAACTCAACTCGGGCTGTTCGCTTGCGGAAACTTTGGCAACGTCCGCCGCTTTTTCGGTGTAGGTAACGGTGCATTCCTTAATTCCGGTCGCGCCCTCGATCATGCCGGCGTTTATTCCGAGTTTTTCGGCGTCGCTGAGTTTCAGGTCTTTCGTTTTGACGTCTGAAATTTCGCCGGTCTTTTCCGTGCCGACAACTTCGTATTTAACGTAGTCCATCGCAGCGTTTTCGGCGTTGTCGTATTCCGTTTCGGACAACGCGCCTTCATACGTGTCGGAGCATCCGCCGATTTCTTCTTTGAAACTGTCGATTTCTTCCTGCGGCTGTCGGAATTCGTCCTCAACAGGCTCAACAGGTTCTACGGGTTTTTGGGATTCGTTTGTCGATTCCGATTCACTCGTCGATTCCGATTCGCTCGTTGATTCCGATTCGCTCGTCGATACGGATTCTCCCGAGCCGGTCGATTCGTTCTTTTCGAGGGATTCGGACTGGCTTGTTCCGGCGGAAGAGCCGTTCTTGCTCACGAGAATTACAGTTGTAACAGCCGCGCCGATAACGATAGCCGAGATGGATCCGAACCACATTAAGTTTTAACGGCGCAAAATTTGCAAAATCGGCGTTAAACTCGCTTATAATACAGCAAGTATGATTGCGCTCGTTTGCCTTGATTTTCCTAAATTTATCGCCGTTAAAATGCGAATCACCTTAAAGCCGTATTTTTTAGGCGGTTGTGGCGAAGATTTGCGCAGACGTTACTTACCGTACTTCAAGCAAAGATTTGCCTTAGCAGGCAAAAAAGGCGGCTTTAAGGCTTGATATGGTTCGAATCCATCTCGGCTACTGCCGCAACGATAATCGCAATGATTTTCTTCATTTTAACTACCTCTTTTTATTTTTTGAAAAGCACATTGCCTTTGGATGAGGAACGATGAGTAATCATACAACGCACCCCGCACCTTAAAATATGTTTTCCATTCTTAATAATAGCACCGTTATCATTTATTGTCAATAGAATTTTCACAAAATCATCGTATTGCCGTATAAAACAAACGCGAAGATGCGCGTAAAATAAAAACGGAAGATAAATTCATAAAAAAACTTGTGTAATTATATAATTTATGATATAATGCTTTTATATCAATACAATTCAAAGGAGATGTTTTGAACAATGGCTCTTTTCAGATTAAACATCGTTTGGAACGACGACAGCAAAAACACTATCGTTTATAAATATCCTCTTAAGAATTACGGAAGAGAAATAAACAACAAATCCACTCTTACCGTAAAGGAATCGCAATGCGCGATTTTCGTTCACAAGGGGCAGATCGCGGACGTGTTCGCGCCCGGGCTTTATGACCTCGGCACCGATATTTTCCCGATTCTTTCCAAACTCGCGGGTTGGAAATACGGTTTCCAGACACCCATCACCTGCGACGTTTACTTTATAAACACCAAACAGTTCACTAACATTCAGTGGGGAACGCGTAACCCCATCATGATGAGCGATGCCAGATTCGGAATGGTAAGAGTGAGAGCGTTCGGTTCGTTCTCTTATAAGGTGGACGACCCGGCGGTGTTTTTGAAGGAACTTTTCGGCACGAACAGCACTTTCGTCACCCAGGATATCAACGATTATCTTAAATCCATGTTGTTGTCCTGCTTTGCCGATTCGCTCGGCGAGAGCAAAGTTTCCGCGCTCGACCTTGCCGCCAACACCCTCGAATTCAACGAGATAGTCAAAAAAACGGTTCAGGATAAGTTCAAGGAACTCGGACTCAAACTCGTCAATCTTTTCATCGAGAATATGTCTCTCCCCGAAGAAGTCACCAAGGCTATGGACGAGAGAACGAAACTCGGCATACTCGGCGATTCCACGGATACGCTTATGAAAGTTTCCGCGGCGGAAGCGATGAAAAGCGCGGCGGCTAACCCCGGCGTGGGCGGTGCGTTTATGTCCGCCGGCGTGGGAATGGGCGCAGGCGCGGGAATGGGCGCGATGATAGCTGAAGCGATGAGACCTTCCGGGCAGCAGTCCGCCCCGGCGGCTCCGGCTGCGCAGGCGAACACGGTTGTTTGCGCTTCGTGCGGAAAATCTATCCCCGCAGGCTCGAAGTTCTGCCCCGAATGCGGCAAACCCGTTGCTCAGAACAAATTTTGCCCCGAATGCGGCGCGAAAGTAAGCCCGGGCGCGAAATTCTGCCCCGAATGCGGCAGCAAACTCGGCTGATAATCGCCGGCGAGCGGAAAACAGCGGCTCGGCAGAATTAAATATCAAATTTAACCAAATAATAACTAAAAGGAGAAAAATTAAATGGATAAAAAGATTACTGCAGATACTATTATCGTAGACGCGCTCGATATCAACCCGAACGCAGGAGAAATTCTTATGAGATACGGAATGCACTGCCTCGGTTGCGCTATCGCTCACGGCGAAACCGTCGGCGAAGCGGCTCAGGTTCACGGCGCCGATCTCGACAAGATGCTCGAAGAACTCAACAACATTTAACATTAATTCAGAATCGACTCGCCGCGCAAAAGAATTTTTGCGCGGCGAAACTCGGATAAACAGGAAACCGATGAGCGAAAAACAGAACGAGTTTGATCTAAAACAAGTTAACACCGATTACGAAAAATGCCCGAATTGCGCCGGCAGAATGGTTTTCGACCCCGATTCGCAGATGTTGAAATGCGAATACTGCGGGTTTTTTAAGCGTGTGGAAAAAGATAAAAACGTCGTGGAAAACGACATAGAGCGCGGTTTCGAGCAAGCCGAGAAGTGGGATAAAAGCGAACAGGCCTCCTACACTTGTGAAAACTGCGGCGCGAATATCGTCGTCGGTGCGGACGAGCAGGCGGTTATTTGCCCTTACTGCGGAACTTCGCACGTCGTGAAAACGGGCAGTTTCAACGGCTTGCGCCCCGGCGCGGTAATTCCGTTCATGGTTTCGGCAAAGCAAGCCGCCGAACAAGCCAAAAAATGGGCTAGAAAAAAGATTTTTGCGCCGAGGTCGTTCAAAAAAAGCCTTACCGTGGAAAATCTTCACGGCGTTTACGAGCCGAGTTTCACGTTCGACAGTCAGACCTCTTCGTCTTATTACGGCAGAGTGGGCGACCGTCACACGAGAACGGTCGGCTCGGGCAAAAACAGACGAACGGAAACATATATCGTTTACAGAAACGTTTCGGGCGGTTACGACAAGTTTTTCGACGACGTCATGATCGTCGCGAACGATACTCTCGATCAGAAAACCCTGGATAAATTATCTCCGTATAAGGCGCAGGATGCCTGCGTTTACAAAAGCAAATATCTTTCGGGTTACGTTGCGGACGCTTATAAGCGCGATCTTAAAAGTTGCTGGACGGACGCGAAAGACGTGATGACCCAAAGCATTCGTTCGGACATTAAAAGTTCGTTGTGTTGCGACGTGGTCGATTATCTGAACGTTTTCACTAATTACAACAACGTGACTTTTAAATATATGCTCATTCCTGTTTATATAATGAACTTTTTGTTCCGGAAGAAGAAATACAGAGTGTGGATGAACGGCAGCACGGCAAAGGTCACCGGCAAAACGCCCGTTTCGCCGTGGCGAGTTCTGATTGCAAGCGTAATCGGTATCGCGCTCACCGTGCTTCTGGTCTGGCTTTTCTATCTCCTCGGCGGGGAACAATAGCGGGAGAAGTGCATAATAAGAGCGGGGACGAGAGAAATATTCCCTTTTTAAACTGTTTTTCATCAAAAACACCAAAAAAACTCGCTTTATGAGTTGACAACCCCGATTAATAATTGTAAAATAATACTATATCTCTTAAACGGAGGATTTTATGAAGAAAATATTCAGCGGACTTCTGGCCGCATTTATAACAGTGGGCGTTTGCGCGTTCGCTACCGGCTGCAACGAAAACATTGAAAACGGCAGCAAGATCGAAAAATGCACGATCACCTTCGATGTGGACGGCAAAGAACAGGCGATCGATTTCAAACTTTATATGAACATCGCCAAAAACACCATCGCGCATTTCAAACACCTTGCCGAAAAAGGGTATTATGACGGATCGAGAGTGAGCGACGTCAACAACGCCATCGAATTCGGTGCGTTCGATTCGCAGTGGAACTCTCTCGACGGAAAATACGGTTCGATTATCAACGCTGCTTACGTCAATTCGCTGACCGATAAGGAAATTTACACCAAAAAGTTCACCATAAACGGCGAGTTCGATGTTAACGGCTACAAATATGAGGGTACCACGCTCGATCTGAAAGACGGCGCGCTCGTTCTCAAAAGAGGACTTAAGCCCATCAAAGGCGAAACCGCCGACGATTATCTCGAAGCGTACGACACCGGCAAGGGAGTTATGTCTATAACGTTTGCCGAAATTTCCGCCGATTCTTACGTAAGCAATGCGTCCGCGTTCGCAATTTTGGGCAAGGTAGTAAAGGACGACGCTTCGGGCGACGTAAAATCGAGTTACACTCGTCTCAAAACCATTCTTCAGGACTATAAGAAGAACGAAGCCGAAGAGAAGTTCTATTATTTCTCTTACGAACCCGACACTGCTGACAAAGACGAAATCGTCGATCTCGATAAAGCCATTGAAAAATACGGCAGAGAATATAAGGTTGAAACCGAAGGCGACACTTATGCGAAAGGCGCGGACGGCGAATATAACGTTAAAATTTCGTCGGACGACGACCTCGGCAAGATTTATCTCGACGCGATCGGCAGCAAGAAGGCATACGTTGCTCTTCGTCCTGTTAAGAACATCACGATCAAGAGCGTAGTTTTCTCTAAGTAATTTAATATCGTATATATATAATATAAGCCGCCCGCGGTGGTTTGCCTGAAAGCAAACCGCCGCGGGCGGACTTTTTATGGGCTTTTTATTGCGGTTTTTGTAATCGTAAAATCTTTCGGTTATGCTTTATTTTGTTTTGCGGCGAGTTCGAGGAATTTTTTGTCGGACTGAATCGCGTGAGTGACAAACTTTCCGTCGCGGAACAACGCGTAAGTCGTAACCGGTGCGGGAACGTTCCGGGCGGATTCTTTGTCGGTTATATGAACCGTTCTGAACGGAATTCCGTGTTCTTTCGCAACTTTGCTCACCCTCGGAACCCAGTAACATGTGAACGGGCATTGATCTGTATAATACAAAACGAATCCGCTCTCGTCTGTTTTCGGGTGCTTCGCGCAAGCCTTAAACTTCGGCGGCTCTGCGTTTTCGCGAAGGGGCAAATACATAAGAGTTATTCCGCAATCCGAAACGTCGGCGGTTTTAAAACCTTTGTAAGCAAGGAATTTCGGGTCTGCAAGGAATTCCCTTTTTCTCCCTTCGGCGCAAAGGATACAGACGCCTTTTTTATTCTGCGCTTCGGCGTCACGAAGGCATTCCGCAAGAAGTTCGTTGGAGTAGCCGTTACCCTTCATCGAGCCGGCAATCCACAAACAGTTTATGTAGAGATATCCGTCCGCGTCGATAGGAGCCCATGCGTTTTCCGCGGGGATATATTCGATAAAACATTTACCTCTTTCTTCGCTGCGATAAAACACAAGCCCATCGTCGAACCCGCGCTTCATCCATTCCTTTTTGTCGAGACTTTGTTTTCCGGACATCGCGCAGCAGATGTGTTCTTTGTCAATATTCTCTTTAGTTATTCTGATATAATTCATTTTCACGAATCT
>JALETB010000060.1 GCA_022781715.1 Clostridiales bacterium
ATAAAAATTAAAAGATAACATACCGGCGTTCCGAAGCCTAACCGTGTATAGCGCGGATCCGAAAGCGCGTCTGCAAACGCGTCAGACTTTTCCGGCTGCAAAATGGTAGAATCGTCGCCCTCGTAAGCGGCGTATCCGACCGGAATTTATCCTTAACGATTTCCGCCCGAAGGTCGCTGTTTTTCCTGTCCGCGGCGGGCATAAGCCAACCGTCGTCGCATTGACGGGAAATAATCGCTTGTATATACGTATTCTAATTTTTTATATACGTCTGCTTATTTTTTCGACACGCGGGAACAGTTGACGGCGGAGCGGTTTTTTTATATACTATTGTTGTAACTTTATTCGTTATTTTTTTTAAATAAGAGGCTTTGATTTTTACAGGACAACGGAACAGTTTTCCGGTGCAACCCGATTTGGCAAAACCGGACTTACTTCTGCCCGAAAAGCATTACGCAAAATCCGACTTGCTTCTACCCGAAAAAGCGTTGCGTAAAAACGCAATTTTCTGCCGAATAAAAAAAATTAAATTTCGCCAACAATTCGACGCGTTCGGATTGTTTATATTACGGAAGAATCATGATTCACGATAAACTTGAGAAAAAAATCTCAAACCTGAAAAACGGCGACGGGAACGCCTTCGATTATATTTACGAACACACCCATCGCGCCGTGTACTTTACGATTTTTTATATCGTTAAGGATAAAATGTACGCCGAAGATATTCTGCAGGATACTTTCGTCCGCGCGATTTCCTTTATCGACGAGTATCGGGAAGGCACGAATTTCATCGGCTGGATTTGTTCTATCGGAAAATCGCTGGCTCTCAACCACCTGAAAAAATATCGGCGCGAAATCCCCACCGATTTTGACGCGGAGGCCTATAAATACGGCTCGAACGAACCCGAACTACCATATATTTTCGACGTAGCGGCAAAGATTCTGAGCGAGGACGAATACAAAATCGTGATGCTTTGTCAGGTTGCGGGCTATAAACGACGGGAAGTTTCGGCTATGCTCGGGATCCCGTTAGGCACGGTGACGTGGAAAAACAACGAAGCGTTGAAAAAACTAAGAAATCATCTCGAAAAGGAGGACCGCTTATGAAAAACGTAAAAAAAATTATGGCGAAGCACAAGTCGGAAATCCTGCCCGACGAAAAAATAAAGGATAACGTCAGGCGTGAACTCGGCTTTGACGGCGCGCAATACTCTGCCGCATACGCTCACGGCGGCGAGAGAACCGCGGACGTCCGCCGCAATAAAATCATCGTTCTTTGCGCCGCCGCGCTTGTCGTGGCGCTGCTTCTCGGAACGATCGTTCCCGCGCTTATGAAAAACAATAAACCGATTACGCCTTCGGTTTCAAACAAATTCGCGCAGATAACCGACGCGGTTTCCTTTTACGCTTACGGCGCGGCTTCCGTCGGAACTCTGCTGGATTCTTCCGATGCCCTGCCGACCGTTCGCAAACTTTCCGCCGCGGCGGAAACCGAAAAAAACCGGCTTACGACGGTTAATCGGTATATGTCGCTCGTTGAGAGTTTATTGAGCGAGCAAAATATCGTGAGCAATCTGATTTCGGGCGAACGCGGCTATCGGTACGGTATGGCCGTTAAACACACCGACCTTCACGGCAACGAGATTTCGTATCGGCTTTATTACGATAAATTTTCCACAATCACGGAATCCGAAAACTACGACGGCAAAAACTACGACGATAAAATTTCAGAACTTAAAATTTCCGACGGCGAAAACCCCGATTATAAAGGTTACGACGGATATAAAAACGCTAATGACGACAAAAACAACGACGAAACCGAAAAGAACTATTCGATAAAAGGCGTTTTACTTATCGGCGGGGCGGAATATTCCGTCGAAGGAGTTTACGAAACGGAAAACGACGGCGGCGAATCGGAAAGCGAACTTTATTTCAAGGCGTTCACGAACGCCGAAAAGACCTCTTATATCGAGGTTCGGCAGAAACACGAGCGCGAAACGGAATCGGACGAAACGGAAATCGAACAGGAATACGTTTACTCCGTTTATGCCGACGGCGTTTTAACCGAGCGTACCGAAATCGAATACGAAACGGAAAAGGACGAACTCGAACTGAAAATGTCGGTTACGAAGGGCGGTGAAACCGAAACCCTTTTGTTCAAAGGCGAATTTGAAAACGGCGAACGAATACTTCGGGCGAGCGGCAAAGTGAACGGGCAGACGACGCGTTTCCGCGTTTACGTTCTTAAAGACGGTTACCGCTACGTTTTCGACGACGGCTCTTTTTCGGATTTCGAGCGCGACGACGATGACGATAACGACGATGACGACGATAGCGGAAAGGAGAACGGTGACGACGAAGAAAGCGACTACTGACGGCGGAATTAACTGCCGAAACAAAACCGAACCTCCGGGCGGACAAACTCGTGATCAAAGCCGCGATAACAATGCAAAACCCCTCTATAAGTCGATTAACTGTTATTAAGTCGATTAACCGTTGTTTTTATATATGCTCTTATATATATTATTGATTTATGCCGCCGACAGAAGTCGGCGGTATTTTTACGTCTTAAAAACGTCCGTTTTATTTTTTAATGCGTTTTCTCATCGTCAGGCAGATTCTTTCCGATCCGCAAATATTCATTATCGCTCAAATATTCATTATCGTCACGCAAATACCCGCGATAATCCGGACGAAAAAAATATTTTGAAAATTTTTGCGGTTTCTCCAACAATTCGGGCGGAACGATTTGTTATATAAGTGAAAGCGGAAAAATTCCGGATGCTTCCGCAAAACACGATGCGAAATTACGCAGAATTTAAACCAAAATACAAATCAGGAGAATTAAAATGAAAAAAGTATTCACGGCTATGGCTTTATCGCTGGCAATCACCCTATCTTTCGGCCTTGCGGCTTGCAACAATCAACCTTCGAACGGCGGCTCGGCAAACGGCGGAAACGGCAAATTCAACGAACTCAACACGACGGAATCCGTTTACGGATTCAGCGCGGCTTCCGCGGGAATGATTATTTCCTCTATGAATGCGGCGGGAACGACCGCTAAGACCGCCCGGGCAGTTCAGAACCTTCGTCCCATACAAATCGCTCAAACCTCTCAGTCCGTCGGTCTTACGTCCGTAAGCCATGCGTCCGCGCCGCGCGTTTCGGCAACGAATCTTTGCTCTGTGGCGCACGTTTGCGCAGTTCCCGTGAATTCTTCTGCAGACGACGCTGAAAATGCGCCCGTTGAAGAAACGCCCGACACTTCCGAAACCCCCGACGTTTCAGTTCCCGAAACGCCCGAAACGCCCGAAACGCCTGAAAACCCGGGCGAACAGCCTTCCGACAGCCCCGAAACGGCGGAACTCGGCAGATATATGGCGTTGGTGGAAAGCCTTCTGAGCGACGGCGGATTCGATTTCAGTTCGCAAACTTCGGACAGAGAAGAATACGCCGAAAAAACGGTGATTTCCTATAAGGATATGAGTGGTGACGCTCACGACTACGTTATGTATTTTAATCAGACTCTCACAAAATCGGAAACGGACGAAAGCGACGGCGAAACGGAAGAAAACTATTCCATCAAAGGCGTTATGGTTATCGACGGCGCAGACTATGAAATCCGCGGCGAAAGAAAGAATGAATCCGAAGAGGGAGAAAGCGAAACCGAAACCGAATTTGTGGTAATTCTCGGCGAAAATCGTTATATCCGCGTTGAACAGAGCGTTGAAACCGAAGATGGAGAATCGGAGCAGGAATACTGCTATTCGGTTTATGAAAACGGCAAACTCGTCGAGCGCAGCGCGTTCTCCTACGAAACCGAAGAGAACGAAACGGAATTGAAAATGACGTCGTTCAAGGACGGTAAAACGCAGGTTCTTTATTTCGAGAGAGAAATCGAAAAGGGTGAAGAAGTTATCGAAATTCACGTCGGCGACGGAAAACACGGAAAGGGTTATATCGTCCACATAGAAAAAGACGAAAACGGCGATAATCGCTACTCCTTCATTCCGACCGATTTTGACGATTGATTGAAACCGCAAATCTGCAGACCGTTGACGGCTATTGATTGAACCCGCAAATCTGCGGTGGCTATTGATTGAAACCGCAAACCTGCAGACCGACAAAAACAAACTTCGGCAACCGCTGAAACGATTAAACACCTTAAAAATTCACGCAAAAATTTCGCCGTCATCGTTCATCGATGACGGCGTTTTGGCTGTCGACAAGCTCTGCTGTGGCTAACCGGTTCTTTGCTTTAAATTCGTCCGAAAGCGGTCCGTAAGGGGAAAAAGCGATTTAAAATCGGGTTGCGGCGATGCGGATATCTTCCGTTTTCAAAGTTCGACTAAAACAGGAAAATTTCGGGATAGCCGTTTTTTGCCCGGAATTCTTTTCCGAAAAAGGGATTTATAATCGTTTTTCAGTGGGAAAAGGGCGTTGAAATGATTATGTTGTCAAGACGGACTTTCTTTTTTTTCGATCTGTTGTCTTAGAAAAACAAAGGTATATTATATTTTTGATGTTTACAAACGGGATCGACTATGGCATAATGAAAACGAAAAGGGAACGCGATCTTCGCGACGGAGAAATCGACGGGCGAAATCGCAACGGAATACGACAAAAACGCAAATAAAACAAATAAAACAGAAAAAGGGAGAACAAAAATGAACTTTTTGAAAAAGGCGATTGCCTGCGCGCTGAGCGTGTTTTGCGCCGCGCTTGTCGGGTGTGGCGGCGGAACGGTTTCCGGCAGCGAAACGCCCGCAGAATCGGGTTCTGCGCCGGAAATGCAGAAGGAAACGATGCCGGATTACCTCGAAACGGCGGGAAAAGAAAAATTCACCATAGGTATGTGGGTAGGAATCCCCGAATACAAAACGTATACGGACGAATTCGGAAGAGTTTTGAGAACCGAAGCGTGGACGGACGAAGAGTTCGACGCGCAGTATAAAATGATTGCCGACGCCGGGTTTACTTTGGCTTCTACGCCGAACGGCTTGTTCTCTTCGGAACACATCGTCAGATTGTGCGAGGCGGCGGAAAAATACGGACTCGGTCAACTCGTGTGGGATACGGAATTGAACAAGATTCTTTTCGATTCCACGCTGACTGATGAGGAAGCGGCGGTGAAGATCAGAAGGGCGGTCGTCGATTATGCCGATTACGATAGTTTTTACGGAAACATGATCACGGACGAGCCGAACGCGAGCGAATTTCCTCGTCTTGCGAAAGCCGCGCGCAGATATAAGAAGGCATTGCCGGACAAAATGTTCTATCTTAACCTGTTTCCCGTTTACGCGACCAACTTGCAGACCGGTTGCGACGATTATGAAGAATATCTCAGGCAATACGAAACTCTGGAACTCGACTACGTTTGTTACGACAATTATCCTCTGAAAAAAGGCCCGGGCAATACCACCGTTTTAAAGGACGATTTCCTGTATAATATGCAACTTTGCAACAACATGCAGTCGAAACCGAAAACGTGGAGTTTTTTGCAGGCAATGGGTTTCGGCTCGATGAAAGAACCTGACTGTGAGGCAGATCTGCGCCTGCAACTGAACTGCGCTCTTGCTTACGGGCAGAAGGCAATACAGTGGTTCTGTTATTTTTCGCCCGGATACGGCGGATCGGAAAGTTTCACGCCGGCGATTATCGCTCTTGACGGAGCGCCGACCGCGAAATATGATTACGTGAAAACGGTTAACAACGAAATCGCCGCCTGGGGAGACGTTTATATGCGGTTTTCTCTGCAAAAAACGATGAACTTTATCGGCTCGGACAACGCGAAGGGAAGCAACGCCGCTTTTAACTATTATAAACCGGATAATTCCCATGCGAGGATAAGGAGTTTTTCGTGTCGGAAAGACGCGATCGCCGGCGCGTTCAAAGACGAGGAAGGAAGAGACGGATTTATGGTTGTGAATTACGACGCGCCGTCGTCCGAGGAAACAAATCGGATCGAGATCTCGTTTAATAACTGCACGAAGGCGATCGTGATCGGTCGGGACGGAAAGAAAACCGTGACCGAACCTCAGAACGGCAAACTGACGCTGGATCTGAAAGCAAGCGAAGGGGCGTTTGTCATCCCCCTTTATCTTTAAAATAAAAATACGGAGGAATCGGCATGAAAAAAATTTTATCGGCGGTTTTATGTCTTGCGATAGCCGCAGGACTTACGGCGGGGTTCACGGCTTGCGGTAACAATCGGACGGACGTCATAGGCGGCGTCGTGGTGGTGAACAACGGCGACAGAATCTACGCGGAAGGCGCGGATCCTTCTTCTTTGAGCGTGATAGATATCGGTTTTACGGAAGCGGGATTCGGCAGAGAATGGCTTGTTGAAATGGCGAAGAGTTTCGTGCTGGAAAACAAGGAATACGAGATCGACCTCGAGGGCGATCCGTCTCTCGCAAGTTCGCTTAAAACAAAACTCGAATCGGGCAAAAACCTGAGCGATTTGTATTTCCCGCTCAATTCCGCGTGGGAAAACTACGCTTCGCGCGGGTGGCTCGAGCCGCTTGACGACGTGTATTCCGAAAAAGTCGACGGGGAAAACGGAAAGACGATCGAAGAAAAAACGGACGCAAATTATAAAGACTACGCCCGTTATAAAACAAACGAAGGCTCGCATTATTACATCATGCCCTGGAACGACACCGTTACCGGCATCGTTTACAACGTGAAGATGTTCGGGCAGTACGGTTGGGAGATTCCGGAAACCACGGACGAATTGGAAGAACTTTGCAAAAAGATTCTTGCCGACACGAACGGAAAGGTGAAGCCCTTCGCATACCCGGGGAAGATAGGCGGTTATTTCGATTATATCGGCATGACCTGGTGGATGCAGGCGAGCGGCGTGGACGGGGTGAAGAAATTTTTTGAATTCGGCTCGCCCGAAATTTACAATGCGACCGAACAGCCCGCCATCGGCAAAAAGCAGGCGCTTGAAGAGTTTTTGCGGTTTTACGCTCCCGAAAAGGGATATTGTATTCCGGGAAGCATGGGTAAAGACCACACTTCCTCGCAAATGGACTTTATCGGCGGCGCCGCGGCGATGATTCTTAACGCGAACTGGCTCGAGTGCGAGATGAAAACGAACATGTCGGAAGATTTCACGATGGGCATGATGAGCGTGCCTTATATTTCCACGGCAAAAAAGGACGAAAACGGCAATTACGTTAAAGTGAATTACACCGCGCCGCCGGATTATATTTTCATTCCGAAGGGCGCGGCGAACAAGAGCGGAGCGAAAAAATTTCTCGCGTATATGCAGAGAGACGATATGCTTGCCCTCTACACGAAGATTACGGGCAGTCCTCGTCCGTTCGGATACGATCTGACTGCGATAGAAGGTCTCAGCAAATTCAACGACGACGTTCTGAAAATCCGTTCGGAAAGCGCGACTTTCTTCGATTATTCGAGGGCGGGCGTGTATATGTACGGCTACGCGCAGAAATACATAGGCGGGCAACCTTATTCGGCGTTGATCCGCGGCGAAACGACTCCTTTACGGTTCTGCAACGTGGAATACGTCGAAGCGGACAACAATTGGGACGACTGGGTTGCGAAGTCGAATCTGTGAGGCGGCGATGATAAACGATATTGCAAAAGAAAAGCGCAGGCTCGTGTGGAAACGCAGGCTGTTTATCGCTTCGTTCATCACCGTTCCGCTGCTGCACTTTCTCATATTCACGTTTTACGTCAACGTGGATACGTTCGCGCTGTCCTTTCAGAAATTCAGCAATTCGGAGGGGAGATACGTATTCGTTAAATTTCTTAATTACGAGGAGTTTTTCAAATCGTTTTCGTCGCCCGGGAGCGTTATGGGCAAAGCGATCGTCAATTCGGTGTTGTTTTTCGTGGTGAACGATTTCGTTATCCTGCCGCTTGCGTTTGTTTCGGCGTTCTTCATGTATAAGAAAATGCCGCTTGCGGGTATGTTCCGCGTTCTGTTCTTTCTGCCGTCGATTATATCTACGGTCGTTCTCACGATGTTGTTTTCCTTTATGTTCGACAGCCGTATCGGCATCGTCGATCCCTTTTTGAGGCTGATCGGGCTGGAAAGGGTTATTCCCATACTCGGCTGGTTCGGCGACGTGAAAACGGCGATGCCTACCGTTCTGATTTATTGCGTGTGGGCGGGCGTAGGTTCGAACGTTATCCTGATTTCGGGCGCTATGAGCCGGATTCCGACGGAAATGATTGAAGCGGGCAGGCTCGACGGACTTGGGATTTTCCGCGAAATGTTCGTGATCACTCTTCCGCTCACCGGGTCGCTCATGGCAACCCTTATGATGATGGGCGTTCCCGTAATTTTCACCCTGTTTCTGCAGCCGATGCTTCTTACGAACGGCGGACCGGACGGGGCGACCTATACAATCGGACTTTATATCGTGAACGCGATCAGAACGGAGGGGAGCCTTACCACGGGCGCGACGATCGGCGTGATATGCGCCGCCGTCGGAACGCCGATCGTGGTGTTGCTCAGAAAACTGGTGGAAAAGGTTTTCCCCGCATACGAATATTGAGTCCGCCGACGATTGCGGTGTCGGCATATGACGGAAAGCGGCGGGATCGCCCTGCCGCCGGATAAAACAAGCGGAGAAAATCCGCATATAAAAAATAACCGAAAGCCGGACGCAGACGAATGGCTTTCGGGTAAAATATCGGGAGGAAAATTTTATGAAGAAACTTTTATCGAAACTTGCCGTTTGCCTGATAGCAACGGCACTCGTCCTTTCGCCGCTTGTCGGCGCAAGACAGGCGAAGAAGGCCGACGCGGCGACGAAACGCGCCGCCGTGGTTATGAGCCTTCTTACGAACAAAGGCAAAATCAACGCCGCCGACTGGACGGTTGTGGGGGATAAGAACAACATCGACGTCTCGAACAACGGCAAAGTGTTCAAAGTAACGAACGCGACGTGGCCGGGATATCGTATTTTCCCCTATGCCACCGTTCCCGCAAACACCGGATATTTCGTGGAGATGGACGTTCTGAAAACGAACCCCGCGACAACGAAACTCAATCTTTCCGGTTACGTTACTAACTTCGGAAACGGCGCGGCGAGCAACATTTATCTTTCGTCGATCGGAATAGACGTCGGCGCGGGTACGAACTACGGCTCGAACGGCGACGGAAAAGCGGTGTGGAACGCCGTGAATACCACGCTCGAAGCGGGTTATCGCTATCGTTTCTGGTTCCGCATCAATCCGGAAGATTCTTCGCGCGGGGATTTAATCATCTATAAAAAATCGTTGGCGGACGAAAACGCCGCTTACGCGGAGGGGTGCGTTCTCTACAAACTTTGCACCTTGACCGAGGAGGCTCATTACGCGCACGTTTATTTCGAAGGCGATATCGTGATCGATAATTTCGCCTTCAGAAAAGAAGACGAAACGGCGATTTTCGAAAGCGATTTTTCGGACGCGAACGTGTTCGATACCACGGGCGTTCCGCAGGACGGAAAACTGTATAAAAACGGCGGAAACATAGTGAACGATTCTTATCTCAGACTTTACACGGCGGATAAACTCGTTTCCGCGTTGAAAGTGACGGCGGGCGAAGGACTTGAAAACGTAATGGATCTCGAAACGCAGATCAAGGTTACTTCCACGGCGGGGAAAGCCGGAATCGTCCTCGGAATGAAAGACGAAAACGTGTCTTTCGGCGACGAGTCGGCGGCTACGCTCGCGTTTGAAAACACAGCAAACAACGATAACTCCGTAACGACGAAAATGAGCTTGATTTCCGGCGGAAAGACGAGCGAATCGACCGATCTCGGCGTGATGAGCGACGATATGCATTCGTTAAAACTCATAGGAAAAGCGGACGGCAGGCTGATTGTTTATAAAGACGGCAATGAAGTCGCGACATATTCGGGCGTCGGTTTCGAAGGGTACGCAGGCATAATGACCGACGGAACGGCGGGCGCGGAAATCTCTTTCAGCCCCGAGTTTACGATTAACGCTTATAAAAAAGAAATCGGCACCGGAAAAGATCTCGAAAACAACTTCAACACGGGGTATATCAATCCCGAATACTATGAAAACGATACTCACAACGCCGTATCTCTCGGCAATAACGCTCACGGAATAGTCGCGAAAGACGGTATTTTAAAATTCGACGGAACGAGCGACGGTACGCATTTTGCGATAAACGGCGTTTATGCCGATTTCATCCTTCAGTTCGACTGGATTAACTACGCGTGGGCAGATCGCCCGACGGACGGCAACGGGAACGTAAGTTTTACAGCGAAACCCGCAAGCGGAGTCGGTACGGAACTTTATTCTCCTCTCGGCGTTTCATTCGGCAAAAAGGAGCCGACGGGCGGCTGGAACGACACGAAACTGCTTAGGTTGTTCGATACGTATAACCTCATACAGTTTATCAATTCGGACGAAACGGGGCTTGCGTACAACGAAACGATGGGAACGGGACTTGCCGCCGATCAGGTGACGCAAATCCGCGACGGAAAGATTAATTTCTACGAAGAAACCGTCAACGTCAAGATCGTCGCGAACGACGGCTTGCTCGAAGTTTACGGCGTCGTGATGAAAAACGGCGCGCCCGACGGCGAACACAAACTGCTTGCAAGTTTCGGATACGAAAATTGTACGGGATATATCTCCCTTTCCACGTCCGAAGCGGGCTATTTCGGAATCGACAATCTCAGAGTTACAAAGACGGACGGCTGGACGGCAGAACAGTACGCTTCTTACGAAAACTTCAAAACGATTGCCGACGAAAAGAAACCGGAAACGCTTGTCGCCCCCGTTCTTTCCAATTCGGATAAAAAAGTAACCTGGGAAAGCGTCGCCGGAGCAACCGGATATATCGTTACGGTGAACGGCGTTGCCGGCGAGAAAATCGAAGGTACGGAATATATTCTTTCCGCGATCGAAGCGGGCGAGTACACGATCACGGTGAAAGCCGTGGGCGACGGAAAGGCTTATTTCGACAGTGAAGAAAGCGCGCCTGTCACGATCGAAATCGCGAACAAAGAAAGCGTAAACAAACCGGAAAGCGGTTCTTCGGGTGAGGAATCGGGCAAAGAATCGGGCGGATGCTTCGGTAGTTTCGGCGCTCCCGGCTTACTCGCGCTGGTGGCTTTTGCATCCGGGTTAATCGTAACAAAAAAGAAAGCGAAATAACTGACGCAAACTCCGCGGTTGCCGCAGGGAAGAGAAAACTTCTCTGCGGCGGGCGTCGGAAGAGGAGAAGAGCAGATTGAAGAACTCATATAAAATCAAAAAATTCACCTCGGGGGAAAAGGTGGCGATATGGATCATATTCGCCGTGTTTTCCCTGTACGCGGTCACGTTGGTGTTTCCGTTTGTGTGGTGTTTTTACAATTCATTCAAGACAAATCCTGAGTTTTTCGGGGATATCTGGTCCATGCCGGAAATATGGCTGTTTTCAAATTGGAGCGATGCGATTCACCTGTCGGTAAGCGGCGTGAATATCATCGGTATGTTTGGCAATAGCGCGATTATCACCTTAGTTAACACGTTTATCAGCATATTTGTTTCCGCAATGACGGCTTACATAATTGCAAAATATAAGTTCCTCGGCAGTTCTGCATTTTACGTAACCGCGCTCGTGCTTATGATGATTCCGTCCGTCGGCTCAATGGCGGCAACGTATAAAATGTACAACGATATCGGACTGTACGATACTTATATCGGCATTTTTATCGGCGCGTTCGGCGGGTTCGGATCGAGTTTCGTTCTCCTGTACGGGTTCTTCAAAAATCTCGACTGGAGTTATGCGGAAGCCGCTTTTATCGACGGCGCGGGAGATTACGTCGTGTTTTTTAAAATTATGCTCCCCATGGCGATTCCGGGGCTTGTTTCGGTCGCTATATTATCCGCGATCGGCGTATGGAACGATTATTTCACGATATATATGTTCGCGCCGTCAAAAGTGACGATCGCCGTCGGATTGCAAGGGCTGATCTCGCGGATGCAATACAAGGCGAATTACCCCCTGTTGTTTGCGGTGATGATTATGTCGATCATTCCCGTCATCACGGTGTTTTCAATCTTTCAGAAAACGATAATGCAGAACACGACGATCGGAGGCGTCAAAGGTTAATGAATCTATTCAATCAGAAGATGTCGGAAAAACTCGGCGGGTTTCCGATCGGCGTGTGGGTACCTTATTACCGGAGCGATTTTTCGGTCGATTACCTTAAGGAGATTCGTTCTTGCGGCGTGAATTTCGTACCGAGTATTTCCAGCGGAGAGGAAGAGAGGAAAGCGATTGCCGCGGCGGGGCTGAAAGTTCTCCTGAACGACGACCGCGTTACATATTGCAACGTTACGGGAATCGGCAGGCTGAAAGAATGGCTTTCCGAATATACGCAGGACGAGAACGTGATCGGGATTTTCGTATGGGACGAACCCTCTCCCGCAATGATGAGGATCTGCGGAGCGATCAACGAAACGGTGCAGTCGATCTGCCCGGAAACTTTCGGGTTTATCAATCTTCATCCCGAATATTCCGACCGGGAAAAGCAGAGAGACGGCAAAACGTATGAAGAATACCTCGATTTTTTCGTTAAAACCTGCGCGCCGAAAGTGATCTGTTACGACAATTATCCTTTTTATAAAGACGGATTCCATGCCGATTCTTTCTTTTCAAATCTTTCCGATATCGCCGCCTGCGCCCGAAAAAACGGACTTCCTTTCTGGGCGTTTATTCAGAGCGCGTCTTTCGGCGAAAACATAAAACCTTCTGCCGCGCAGATGCGTTTTCAGGTGTTTGCGACGCTTGCCTACGGCGGGCAGGGAATTTTGTATTTCACCTATAGAGAGGTCGTTCACGAAAACGGTTTCGGTGCGGGACTTCTCGATCGCGAAGGAAAGAAAACCGATCTGTACTTCTGCGCGAAGGAAATCAATGCCGACGTTTCGAAAATGGGCAATCTTCTTCTTTCGCTGAAACATACGGGGGTTGCCGGTACGGGAAAATATCGACGTTTTTCGACAACGGAATCGCCTTGCGAGGGAAAGGATCTTTTCATCGGATTGTTTTCCGGGGAAAACGGCGATTACGCTTTGGCGGTGAACGGGGATTTCGAGAATGAAACCGTGATAACGCGCGGCGGAAAAAATTATATGCTCGCCGCGGGCGGCGGAACGCTGATAAAACTTTGATCCTTTTTTCGATTTTTCGGTTGTGACGGAAGAAATTGTGTGTTAGAATGGTTGTAACGGATGATTTTCGTTTTGTCCGTTTTTTGTCTGCGCGGGCGCGCGGTTTATGCCGGGCGGACAACGGTTTGTATTATTCCCGACCGGAATAAATAATACGAACCCTGCCAAAACGCAGAAAAGGAGAAAATCGTTATGAAATTCGTTAAAATTTCCGCAAAGTCCCTGCCGAGGGTGATGTATGCCCACGAGTGCGTGATCAGCGATATCAAGTGTAAAGCGCGAATCAACAACTACCACGAATTGACGTTTGTGGAAGAGGGAAGAATGCGCGTGCGATGCGACGAACTCGGGCTTGACGAGGTTATCGGTGACGGCGGTTTTTTCTTCGCTCCCGCCGATATTGCTTACGAAACGTCTATCGAAGGACGTTTCCACCACAGTTGCATGGCTTTTTTCGACGACGATACCTTTTCGGTCTGCAACGAAAACGAAGTGGTATACCGCAAAAGCGACAACAGGGTGTTCATAGCCCTGGAGGATATGTATATCCCCGTAGTCGGGAAAATATCGGGGTTCAGGACAAAAACCGTTCTCACGCGCATCATCGAAGGCGTGAACGGCGGAAACGAGGAGTACGCCAACCTAAAATGCTCGTGCCTTGCTTTGGAACTTCTGCTGTCCGTTGCGAAAAAGGAAGGGACGGAAACCGAACTTCCGAGCGACGGATATTATGCGGACAAAGTCAATAAATACATCGCGCAGAATTATAACGATCCCGACATCTGCATGAATGTGATTGCGGAAAACGTAGGGCTTCATCCGAACTATATGAGTTCTCTTTACAAAAAGGTTACGGGCGAAAGCGTGATGTCGGTCGTGCGAAGCATGAGGATTTCTCAGGCTAAAAATCTTTTGCGACTCAACAAATATCTCGTGAAGGACGTTGCGCGGATGGTCGGATTTTCCGATTGCAATTATTTCTCCGTCCTTTTTCATAAAGTCGTCGGCGTGAGAGCAGAGGAGTATTATAAAACGTAAAACCCGGAAACACAATGCTTATGCCGGCTATGGTTCGTTTTAATTTTGACCGGCATACCGATCAAGATTCGTTTTAATCCTGTCCGGCGTGGATACCGATAAAGAAAACTCTGCGCGCCGAATCGCGAAAACGAGAGAACGGCGCGTGAATAGTATATAAAAGCGTAAAGTCGGTCTATAAGTCGATAAACAGCGATAAAGTTCTATGCGCGCTTCGGCGGACGGCAAAAAAGCGAGCGGGGCGGCGAATTTGTAAAATTAGCCGCCCCGCCCCGCATTTTCG
>JALETB010000100.1 GCA_022781715.1 Clostridiales bacterium
GGGGAAGAAATTTTCAAGTAAACTGCCTTCTATCGTCGATTTTAAATTCATGATTTTTTCTCCTGATTTTTTATAAGAATAATACGTTTACGGCAACAAACGTTTCGTCGTGCCTTTTAAATACACCTGACATTGACGGAAACCCTCCGCATACGCCGCGCCGCACTGATATCCGCGATATCTGCTGCAAGTGCGCACCATATCCGCAAAATCTATTCCGTCGTGTTCTTTCATCCACACGAGTTGGCTCTCGTGACATTCGAGCATTTTTATCTTTAAGTCGATTTCGTCAGATATGTCCACAAATTCCGTCGGATTAAAGTTCACGCCCGCAAGCGTGTCCATATAATATATCGGCACTAATTTTGCCGCTTTTTCGCCGCCCACGTGATAGTTGGGCAAAGTTGCCGTAAAACTCGCGTCGAACACAAGCCGCGACACCGCCGTGTGGTCGGGCATATAGTCGTCGGGGTTGTGCGTAATTATAAAGTCGGGCTGCGCGTACTTAATTACTTCCACCATCTTATCCCGCGCCGCCTTGTTGTTATCGAAAATATCGAGGTCGTTAAACATTCCGCCGATAACCTCTATTCCCGCAAGACTTCCCGCTTTTTCCGCTTCTTTTTTGCGGATTTCGGCAAGTTCGTCGGGCGGAATGATAACGTGTCCAAGATTGCCCGTAGAAGCGTGGCAGACGATTACTTTATCGCCGCGCTTTACGCATTTTGCAAGCGTGCCGCTGCACGCGATTTCTATGTCGTCGGGGTGCGCCCCGATTGCCAATACTCTCATAATTCTCCTTTATAAATCTTATCTGCCGCTTTGCGACGGCAGTGAATTTCAAAAAATTCAGAAATTAATGATTATTTCGTCGTTTTCCGGCGATAAAACAAATACTTCTCCGCTTTTTTCGATTTTTGCGTCAACCCGCACGGAATAATTGAAACCGTTATGTTTAAAATTAAAAACATTTCCGTCGAGGAAATACTCGATGTCGTCACCGCAATCCCCGAAACGGAGTGACAAGCCGACGTCGCCGACGATTTTGATGAAATCTTCTTCGAAAACCACCTTCCCTTTTTTCTTATCCGCCCACGTTATATCGGCTATGAAAGAGTTGTTTCCGGTTTCTCTGATTGAAATATCGTCGACTTTTTTATTGAATTCAAGATAACAATCCTTTCCGTTTTTACTCCATAACCTCGTGTCGAGAACGGGCAAATTGTCATATCTTGCGCACCATTCTTTGCACGGTTTCGTAAGATATCTTTCCTCGTAGTTTTCGTCGAATTTGTTTATCCCGCGGAAAAGCAACGCGTCGCCGCGCTTGAACAGATCGGCGCGATAATGTTTGCTGTTGTACCATGTGGTTTTATAGTCGTTTCCGCACCAGTCGGTCATCGCGGAAAGAGTATACGGCGGATTTTCCTTATATTCTTCTTTAAACCTTTCTCCGCTTTCCCCGAGCGTTTCAACCGCAACCACGCCTTCTTTCTGCAAAGCGTACAGGATTTCCGCCTGAAGAACGTATCCTTTGCCGAAATTCTCCCAACCGAAAGAATTTTCCTGTCCGGTGGTTCCGTGCGCGTAACTCACCTTCGGGTTGCGATAATACTCATTAAACATCCATTTTATGATATCCGGCTCCTGACCTTCTTTCCAGACCGGTTCGAGCGTCCAGCAATTGAAACCGTTTTCGAATTTATCATTGTATTTCCGGCAATCGTAGCCATATATGGGATCAATCGTCAGCATTCTGAACATCGGTGCGGAAATTTTGTTTTCCTCGGTCTGCGAAGGACACAGCATATTCTTTTTCGACGCATAATAACCGCCGTTTATATATCCGCCCCACAACGAATAAGCGTCCACCGCCCACTGTTCGCGGCAATTACAAAAAGCCTTCATCCCGTACTTTTCGCACATATAGTTCATCGAATAGGCGTCCAGAATCCATGAGCCCGCCACTTGCGGATATTTCCCGAAGATTTCCTTGAATTTCAGGAAAACCGCGTCGACGATCTTTTCCCTTTCCTCGTTCGTATAAGCCATAAGAAAGCCGGGGTTTACGTACCAGTCCCAATCGTAACCTTCGCGTCCCTCCCATTTCAGACCTATCGATTCGATAAGTTCTCTGCAATTTTCAAACCACACGCCGAGCTCGATATCGTCCGCCGCATTGCTTAAAAATAATTTGCGGAAATCTTCTCTTTGCATTGCGTCGTATTGAAGCAGAAAAGTGCTTTTAAGCCCGTATTTACGATTCGTTTTGATCTGTTTTTCTACCGGCGTATAAAGATCCATCGGACCTCTCGGCTCCGAACCTCTTACGAAGTTCACTATATTCATTACGTTTCTTTTCATAATCCACCTGCGTTAATCGTCAATAACCGTACGAACGAATTCGTTTAAAAGCGCGTCGTCTTTGTCAAGTTCATGTTTTCCGTCGAAAATTTTGAAACGCAAATTGTCAGAATTCCCCGATTCTTCGGCATATTTTTTCAGTCTTCGCATTTCTTTTTCGCCGTCGGAAGCAGGAAATGCCTCGTCGTTTTTTGCCACTTCTATGAATAACTTTCTCGGAAATACCAAAGACGCCGCTTCCGTATCGAAAATTTTCCGTTCGGCGTCGAAATAAACCCAGTCTTCCCAGTTATGCTTTCTTCTGTCGCTGAACCAGCATGACGAATAAACCGAATCGATACGCTCGTCGGTTGCGCCGAAATACAAAGAATACATTCCGCCGTAAGACAAGCCGACAACTCCGGTTTTTTCCGTATCGATATTTCCTTCCCCCATAAACCAGTCGAGCGTTTTTTTAAGGCATTGCAATTCAAATGCCGTTATGCTTCCGCCGAGTTGCTTAAATCTTCTGTCGATAAAATTCCTGTCGGTTCGGTCGCCGTAAATATCGGCGTTCCACAATAATAACTGAGGCGCAAAAACTTTGACGCCTTTGCGAAGAACGCGATTGACCATATGGTTGTAGTTGCAACTGCCGACGAACAGATCGCCTACCGTTTCCGGCGTGCCGCCACCACCGTGCAACGCAAAAATCAAACGCTCCTTTGTGGTCGGCTTCCCGGAGTTTTCATAGAGTATCCCGCTGAACGAAATTGCGTCGTTCAGCAAAAAAGTATATCTCGTCGCCGTGACGCCGTTGTTCGACAAAAGCAATTCACGATCAAGAAGTTTTGTTTTCGACCAGTTGTCTCCGAGCGGTTTTCCGAGCAACCCGAACAACACTTCGCGGCGTTTTTCCGTCGGCAACGTAAGAATTTCGTTTCTGTATTTTTCCGCCCGTGCCGATTCCTTTTCAATATACGCGGAAACGCTTGCGGCGTAATCGGCTCTGGACGGGATATTTCTGATCGCGAAAGCATCGGACAATGGTTTCTCTTTTTTTTCGCACGCTCCGAGAATGCGGTAATAATAAATCGGCAATGCGCTCCATCCGTGACAAAGACTTCCCGCAAAGTGAAAATCCGCCTCGCCTTTTATCGTTTCCCAGAAAGAAGTCGCCCCGTTATCCAGCATATATCCATAGGTTTTATCTATGTCATCAAGAATTGCGGATTTGTATTTTTCCGCGTTTGTCTTTAGCAGAGCGTCGTAGCGGAAAATATTCATCGAAAGAGTGTTTTCGACCCAACCGTCGAACCCGAACGCCATTTTGTCGCAGATAATTTCAGCCTCTTCACCCGAACATGCCCCCGCAAGAACACATAACGCCGCGGCAAGTTCGCTGTATTCCTCACGGTCGGAATACGTTTTGAAAAGTCCCGTTTCGCGAACAAAAAACTTTTCATAAATCAGTTTGCCGAGTTTTACGGCACGATCGCGGCAGGCAAACGCCTTTTCGAAATTCTGCGTCAGGACAAACAAGTCCGCCGCCTTTTCATAAGCAATCGATAAAAACGCGTTTATGAGACAATCGTATTCGTCGCGCACTTTCACATTGCCGTCGGGCGAGAAAAATGCGCCGTCCAATGCGCCCGCCCATTCGTAAAAATGCCAGATGCCTTCTTCCGAAACAGTTTTAAAAAGCCCCGTAGAATCTATTCTCGATTCAAAAAAACCGAACATCTTCTCTATCGCGGGCAACGCTTTTATCGCAAGAGCCGTATCGCGCGAAAACTCGGTGTATTCCAGAACCATGGTAACGAATTCGAGCGAAAAACCCGGAATCGTAATTGAACACTCGGCGGGAAAACACAATTCGAAAAGTCCGTTTTCTTTCTGTCCGTTTAGAATCAGCCTTATCGCGGATTCCGCGCATTCGGGGTTGTCGAAAGCGTAATAACCGCAAAGCATCTGCGTGCGGCTGTCCATAATATACATAGACTGCTCACGCCACGGACAATCTTCGTAATGCTCATGCAGGCAAAGACGCAATGTGTCCAACGCCGTTTCATAAATCTTTTTTCTTCTTTCGTCCGATATTCCGTAAGGTTTTATCGTCAGCGGATAATCCGTCTCCCTGACGCCTATATATTCTATTTCCGGCATTCCGCCGACAATCTGCAGATACCTGCACCCCAGACGACGAAAAGCCCCCGTAAATTCGACAAACTCTCCGTTTCCGATCAGTCCGACCGTAAAATCTCTGCCGTCGATATACCCGCGCACGCAACCGTCCGCAATATGTTCGCCGAAAGCGACGGTTATCTTTTCGCCGCTCTCCGCTTTAAACTTTACTGACAAAAAGCCGCTGCACTCCCGCCCGAGATCGTACAGTTTTTTATCTGCGTCGATAAGGCTTGCCTTTCTGATTTCTCCGAGCACCGTTTTTTTATTCGGACGAACGATTAATTCTTTTCCGAATCCTTCCACCTCAACGGCGGCTTTCAGCTCTGACTTTCTTTCCCTCGTATCGTATTCGTAAGAAAAGCCCAGTTGAACGGTTATAACTTTATTCCGATGGCTGACGTAACCGCTTGCAAGCGACGCTTTCGTTCCTTTTCCCGAATAAGACAACACGCGCCCGTCTTCGCCGATTATTTCGTAACACAACCCGCAACCGTAATCCTTATTCGTGGAAAAACTGCGCCCTATATACCACGCCGTTACGACTATTTCGTTTTCGCCTTTTTTCAGAAACGACGAAACGTCCGTTTCGTCGCAGACCTTATAGTTTTTATAATCGGCATACTGCCCGAAGCCCGCAAATTTGCCGTTTATAAAAAGATTGTAATCCCCGGCTACGGAGATCACTATCTTTGCTTTTTCCGGCTTATCGAGCAAAAAAACGTCGGAAAACGTGCCGTACTCGTCGGATTCGGCTTTTTTGTCGAGCCATATCCACTCCGCTTTTTTAAGTTTATATTTTTCCAATTTCAAGCACCTCGCCTTTTTCCATCGATTCGTCTGCCTTATAAACACATAAATGCCCGAAAATACTGTCTGCAATTTTTGTACACGATATGCTCGGAGTTTCGCCTTTTACTATTCTTACGAAGTCCGAAATAATTCCGTCGTCGCCGCCTGCGTGATGGTCGTTTTGAGGTATGTCTTTCGAAACGTCGAATTCCTTTTCGGTATAAAGCGCTGTCTTTTTATCGAATTTTCTGAGCCTGAATCTGCTCGTTTCTATCATCCCCTCGATTTCGCCTTCCGTACCCATTATTCTGAGCGTCCGGCAAGGCATCATCGCCCCCTGAATCATACTGTGAGTCGCGGTGCTGCCGTTTCTGAATTTCAGCATAACCGCCTGATGATCGACGAGGTCGGAGTTCGTTCTGAACGCGCACTCTCCGTGCGGATTGAACGACTTGAGCGATTCTATTTTTTCTTCTTTCGTCAATTCGTCGTAATTTTTGTTGAGACACTGCCACGAATACCACGGGAACAAATCGTTGTCAACATAAATCGCTTTCGCCGAAAATCTGCAATCGTCGACGTGCGGGCAATCGTTAAGACACCGCGTTCCGGCACCGGCGGGCGCTTTTTCGGGAACAATGAAATTCCTTCCTCCGAAAGAAACCACGCGTTCGGGTTCGGTCGTGTTGTTCAGCCAGCACAATAAATCTATATCGTGGCAGCATTTTGCAAGCAACATCGAACTTCCGCATTTCTCTTTGCTGTTCCACTTTCCTCTTATATACGAATTGGACGCATGCGCAATCCCCACGTTTTCGCTCGTTTCGATATGCATGATCTCCCCGAGTTCGCCCGCAAGAATAATTTCCTTGATTTTTCTGAAAAACGGAGTGTATCTGAGAACGTGACACACCATAAGCAAACAACCGTTCTCCTCTGCCGTCCTCTTTATGTCGAGGAGTTTGCTTTCGCTGTTCGTAACGGGTTTTTCGAGAAGCATATGATACCCCTGTTTCAAAAGAGGGATGGCGGTTTCGTAATGGTATTCATCCATCGTAGCATTCAGGACGCAGTCCGCTTCCTTGCCGTTTTTATCGGTATAGGATATATAATCCGAAACGGAATCGAAACACTTGTCTTTTGGAACGCCGTATTTTATAACTGCCTCCCGTTGCTTTCTTCTGTCCGGGTCGATCACGGCAACAACTTTCAGATCATCGTGTCCGTTAAGATACTTCATATAGCACCCGGCTCTTTCGCCGTTGCCCACGATAATGATTTTTACTATATCCATATATTTTGTCCTCGCTTTCGTTTACTGTCTGTCACCTTTGTTAATTTTCGCTTTCTGCGGCATTTATGAGAGTTTCGCTCAGCGCGGATTCATAAAATTCATAGAAAAAATCGTTCGGATGATTAAGGTTATTGCCCGAAATCTCGATATATTTTTTCCTTTTCATCAAAAAATCCGAAGCCGCACTCATATTTATCAACGTAATTTTTCCGCCGAACGTTTTTCTTAACTCCTCGAATTGCTCGCTTTGTCCATAAAAAAGTTTGCAATCTTTGTTTGCCGAAGGCGAAGAAATAACGATGAATTCTGTTTCCTTACAGAGAGATTTCATTCCCTCGATAAGTTCGCGGACGTTGCTTGCGAATTTTTTCGCGCCAAGCGCGCTGTCGTTCATTCCGAACGCGATTATGACAAGATCGGCTTTCATTTTTTTAAATTTTTCTTTATACGCCGATAACGCCCATTCCGTGCCGTAACCCGACCGCGAAACGTTAACGATGTTCATCTCCGCACCGCAACACCCGAGGACATTTTTTTTCACGGCATCGATCCAATGGACATAGCCGCCGAACCCCATTTCCCACGACGAGTTTGCCGCATTCGATATACTGTCGCCAAAAAGAATTACGTCGAGTTTTTCCCCGCGAACAAGTTTCTGTACGGTTTTTTCAAGGTTTCCTCTGAATACCATTTCAGGGAAATCCGTAACGTCGCAGTCGTAGTCCGCAAGAAACTGTGTTTCTCTTAAAAAACGAGGCGAAATAAGAAGCACGTCGCGCACGTCGTATTGCTTGTTTTCGTTCTCGACAAACGTTGGAACGTTTTCGTTTTTCAGCCATTCTTCATTATAAAAAAACAAGTTTTTATCGAGAAGAACGACCGCATTCCCTTTCACCGCGTAATCTACGCCTTCTTTAAGTACTTTACCGTTTCTTTTCCTTATCGTCACGTTATGCGGATTATCGAAAGCAAGCCCTGCGCAAACCGCTCCGTCTTTTTCGGTAAAAACAATTATTTCGTCTTTTATGCGCGAGCATTGCCAGACAGGTCTATATTTTTTCATGATTTTTTGATAAATTATACGGTCAGTTCCGAATTGATTTTGCCGATTAACGCGTCAAGTTCGTCGTTATTCAGCATGCCGCTCGTCAACGTTGTAAAAATATACAGCGGGAAAGTTTCCGAAAGTTTGCTGACGAAGTCGTTTTCGATTATTTTGCCGTTTTCTATTCTGATCGGATAGTCGGGTTTATCCAGTGCCGCTTTGCAAATGTACGGGGCAAGATACTTTTTAACGAGTTCGGAACCGTTTCCGGTCGCGAGCAATTCCCGAATCGTGGTGTATCTGTTGCAGATAAACTTCTTTTTAATCGATATGCTTCCGACGAAAGTAATTTCTTCCGCGTTTTTTCCGACGAATACGTCATATCTTCCGTTTCTCGCGAAGTACTTCTTCGTAAACGGATTATATCTCGAAAAACATTCTTCGTCTATAACGACTTTCACCGTTTTTTCTTCATCGGGTAAAAGTTCTGTTTTTGCAAAACCTGCAAGAGAATGCGTTTTATCCGATTCGTGCCGCATATAAACCTGAACGACGGTTTTACCCGTTCTTTTTCCGACGTTTCTTACGTTTACGTTAACCGCGTATCCGTTTCCGTCTGCGAGCGGAGTTATGTCTGCTTTTCCGTAAACGAATACGGTATAACTTAGTCCGTATCCGAAAGGATAACGCGCTTTTATTCCTTTTGCGTTATAATACTTATATCCTACGTTTTCGCATTCCTTATAAACAACACGGTCGTTTTCGTCTATGTAGTGATCTGCCGGGAAATAATCTTCTTTTTTATCCGGGAAACTTTCGGAAAGCCTTCCGCTCGGGTTTACGTTGCCGAAAAGAACGTCGCAACAAGCCTCGGCATAAACGTCGCCGGCATACCAGCAATCGAGAAGAGCGTCGGCAGAATCCGCGATTTCCGTGAGTTCGAGAGAAGATCCGTTTGTTAAAACAACGACTATTTTTTTATTGAGTTCGCGAAGTTTTTTAAGAACGGACAGTTGATTTGCCGGCAATTTCAGATCGCTTCTGTCATAACCCTCGGATTCGGCAAAAAACGGTTGTCCCGCAAAAAACAATATGCAATTGTGTTTTTCGGCTTCTTCCGTCGCTTCCTTTTCCAGATCTGCGTTCACTTTGTCATCCGCATCGGAGTAACCGGCGGCAAAACCGATGTTTCTCCCCGCCCTTGCGAGCAATTCATCATACGGACTCCGCACCGAGACGTTGTCTACCGTAGCGCATCCGCCGCCCTGCACGCACGGTTTTTTTGCAAGCGAACCTATAACGACAAAATCGTCATCGGCAGACAACGGCAAAGCATTATTTTCGTTTTTCAGCAAAACCATGCTTTCCGAGGCAAGTTTTTTCAAAAAAAGCGCGTCGGTCGGCTTCGCCGGTTTTTCCGCAAGCGTTTCGTCCAACGCCCGAAGCACTCTGTCGAGCGATTCGTTTATGTCTGCTTCGCTCAATTCTCCGTTTTCGATCGTCTTAATAACTTTACGCCAGGACGAATCTTTATCCCCGGGCATATAGATGTCGACGCCCGCTTTCAGCGATTCCGATCGGTAATCCACTCCGCCCCAATCCGATATGACGACCCCTTCGAATTTTAAAATTTCTCTTAAAACATGTTTTAATAAAAACTCGTTCTGCGCCACAAACTTGCCGTTAAGGTTATTATATGACGTCATAAGGAAACGCGGGGAGGATTTCCGCAACAATATTCTGAAAACGCGTACGTAAACGTTCATAACCGTATCGTCGTCGGCGTATACACGCTGAGTGAATCTGTTCGTTTCCTGATTGTAACAGCAGAAATGTTTTACGCACGCCGCGGCACCCGTGCTTTGCAGCCCGTTAATCCATGCCGCGCCGAGCGTTCCGGCGAGAAGCGGATCTTCGGAAATATATTCGAAATTCCGTCCGCATAACGGATTCCTTTTCAGATTGACACCGGGGCCGAGCAAAACATCTATTCCTTCCGTATTGCAGTCGTACCCTACGCTTTTACCCATTTCGAAAAGCAAGTCGGGATCCCAACTGTTCGACACAAGACACATATTCGGATAACATACGCCGTGTTTTTTTATTCCGTGCGGTCCGTCACTCATCCGAAAATAACGAGAACCGTATTTGTTACAGACGTTTTCTCCGCTCTGCCCGCTGAGTAATTTAACTCTTTCTTCGAGCGTCAGTTCTTCTTTTGAAATCATATTACGAAACACCTAATTCTGCTTTATAATTTATTAACGTAGTCACCTCGGAAAGAGCCGTTACTCCGACGTATTCCGCATTTTTAATCGCTTCCGCGGCATAAGCAAGACGACTGCCGGAATAATATTTCGCATAATTTTTTAAAATCATAAACTGCGGCGTTATAAGCGCCGAGGTGAGATGTTTTTTATATACGGCGCGCATCGTACCGTTTATCGAATTGTCGTTATCGTTTTCGGAAATCGCCTCTTTCATCAGATTTTCCGTTTTTTCAAGCAATTCTATCGGGAAATATTCGGCATTGAACAACGTGGTGCCGTCATCGTCCCTGAACGGCATCCAAAATTCCGGCTCTTCCGCCTGAAGCAGCGCGAAATGATCGTCGAATATCTGCATCATCTCTGCAACTTTTTCCGACCCTTTCCTGCCGAAATAGTAACGCAGAAACTCGTCGATGAGAGGTTGAACTTTCAGATCGGGATTCCACAGCAACTTTGACGCCACGTAAGTGTGCATGTCTGCCTGCCAACTGCCGTATCCGTGGTAGTTGTCCTGCATCATCATGTATCTTACGCCTATCTTTCTATAATATTTCAGATTGTCCGACCACTGACGCATACTCGGATAATAGAAAAGATAATTACCGAAATTCGTCTCATAAGTCCAGACCATGAAATTATCGCAGATATACGTCCATTTTTCCATCAGCGTCCTGTCTTCTTTTTTCTGATGTTCATCGTATACGGGATAATACATATCGAGTCCTATCGCCGCAAAACGAACGGTTACGTTGTCTCGTGGGATAACCGATTCATGCACGGCTTCGTATCCGCCCTTCCCGTCCTCTTTGACGGGTGCGTTTACGGTGTGCAGATACGCCCATGTGGCTATGGTTATTTTTTTGTCAATACCGCTGCTTTGCAGCCATTTCCCGATTTCGTCGGAAACAACGTTCACGAATCGCATGAGAATACCGGACTGACCCCCGTATAATTCGGCGGCTCTTATGGAGCGAGGACTTTCGTCGTACACTTCCCAATCGTTATGTCCGAAGAAAAAGACCGTTGCTTCGGGGTCGTCTTTTATGAATTTTTTCAGCGATTCTATCGCGATTTTAGCAACGCTGACGTCCATCGTTACGTCGAGTTTTCCGTCGTCGGTAATACCGTTCGTAAGATTCAACTGACAAATAGTCCCCGCCGAATCTCTGATCGTGTTACCCTTTTTATCCACCGCGAAAAATTCAGGATGCGTCTCGTACCAGTCGGCGGGATTAACCCAATAAAAAGCGTTATGAATAATATTAAAATCCGGATACTTCGGAAACATTTGTTTAAGCCCCTCGTATTCTCCCGCGATTTTTCCGAGTTGAGTATACCAGTCCGTCCTGCCGCCGTATAAATCGCCTATCGTTCTCTCGGGAGCGTTAAAACGTCCGTGCAGATATACTTCGTCAGACGATCTCATCGAATAAGAAAATAAATTTCTATACTCGAAAGCGGGTATATCCGTTACGTCCGTCGCATAAAGAGGAAGTTCGTCCGCTTCGGGTACGTAAGTTATTTCGTTTGAAATAAACCTGATACCGAGCATTTTTTCGAGAAAATCGTAAACACCGTAAAGCGTACCGCGGTCGTTTGCCCCGGAAATATATAAGTTCTGCCCTATTGTTTTCATTATGAATCCGTCGCCGTTAAGCGTTTTCGGATCAGGTGTGATTCCGGTTTTCTTCAGAAGCGACGTGTTTCCGACAGAAATATATTTTCCGTTTTCGTCGTATTTTATCGTCGTATCGGCGTAAACAGGCACGGTCACGCCGGTTGCGTCTGCAATATATTTTGAAAGTTCGGACGCGGCAAACAACTGAGATGCCCCTGCGTCGGGAGAATAAACGATTTTATAATCCGTGCGTTCTTCTTTCACTATGTTTCCCACGGTTTTCGTTCTGTCTATTCCGTCCGTCGTTTCGATTTCTTCAATAGAAGGAACTTCGACGGTGCCGGCGCTGTCTTCGTTTTTGCGGCAACCCGCAGACGAAAACGCCAATATAAACAATAAGAGAAACGAAACAAGAATTTTTATGCGCTTCATATTATTTTACCTCGACATGATATACTTTTCGCGTCTGATTTCCCGCAGAATCGACCGCGAGATACACAATCCGGTACGAACCTCTTAAAGCAAAGAAATATTTCTCGCCTTCATTCACTACCTTGTTGCGATATTGCGGATCATAGACGATTATATGGACGGACGCTTCCGCGTCGACGTTATCGTTCGCAGTTGCGCCGATAATCGTTACAGTGTCGCCGAGTGCGGCATCGTTCGCATAATATCCGTTCAGAGTTATAACCGGAGGAATTTTATCCGTTACCTTCACGAATACGGTCTTCGCGGTTTTAGTAACGAATACGTTGTCGAAAGTTTCATAAATAACGCTGTACGTGCCGTATTCGTCCGTTTTTAAAAGATAAGGTTCTTTCAGAACTTTACCGTTCAATATTGTTTTCCCGCCCGGAGAGACTATCGTCGTGCGGACGTCAAAATACCCCTGAATAACGTCGTATGCCTTGGTCGGTTCGATCACGAACGTTTCCCCGACGTCGCTCTGCACGGTTTCTTTGTCCGTCGGAACGCTTATGACGGGCTGAACGGAATCCCTTCCCGACAACAGATAAGTTACAAAGGTTTCGTTAGAAACTCCGACAAGACGAACGACGGACGAACTCTTTACGCCGGAAACAGAAACTTTAACGTATACCGCGCCTGAAAATCCGTTAAACTCGTCGCCGTTTACACATTCGTCGATGTTGAAAATTATTTTTTCGTTAACCGCCTGTTTGAACACTTTTCTTTGCGGTTCGTAAAAAAACGTGAACGGAACGTTGGCGGACAAAGATCCGCTCAGAAGATAGTAATCGCCCTTTCCGTTAAGTTGAACCCTCACCTGAGTACGACTGTATTCATATATTCTCAGGAAAACCGACACGTCGGCGTTTTTCGCGTCCGTAAGCATAACGTCGAGATAATCGAAATTATATGCAGGCGTCGACATTCCGATTTTAAGATAATTGTGAGACACTGCGTTTTTAAGCGAGAAAGAACCGTCTTTTACGAAAGAAAAGCGGACTTCGTCGTTATATTCGCCTGCCACCGAATAAGTTCCGTCGGTAAAGAAAATATCTTCAAGGGATTTTTTTACCGTGATATCGTAAGAATATTCCGCTGTTTTCCCCGCGCAGGCAACCACATAGCGGACTTTAAGCGTCGCGTCGCCGGTTTTCACGGTGTATGTGCCGTCCGTAAGTTCTCCGTTTACGAAAACAGACTGTATGACTTCGTTATCGCCTTTTCCTGAAAAATCATAAACCGTTGCGTCGCAGAATGAAAGAGTCATTCCGGGCTGAGCCGTTCCGTAACGTTCTTTAACGTCTATTTTCAGTTCGTCCGTCGTTACGGGGATTTTTATCGACTGTTTCTTTTCCTGACCGAGCCAGTCTTTAACTTTCGCAATCAGTTCTATTTCGCCCGTTTTGTCTGTAAATATTTTCCCTTTCGAGTCGGGAACGACCGTTTTACCGTTGTAAACGACTTCCGTGGCGACCTCGGTTTTCCCCGATGCTCCGTCTATGATAAACGACGGTATCGTGAAATACTTCCCCGGTACGGGCTTATCGAAATCTCCCGTCCTTACGGTAATTTCGGGTGCAACGTCGTAAACGGTGAAGACAAACGTTTTCTTTGCCGAATTACCTCTCATATCGGCGGCGACAAAATCAAGCGTATAATTCCCCGCCGTAACCGGGACAAACTCTCCGCCGTTATAGTCTATAACTTTTTCTTCCGTTTTCAGTGATGTTTTTACATTTATTTTGCCGGAAACAAGGTCGTTGGCTCTCACCGAAGGAATCGCATAAGGACGACCGACGACGCCGTAAGGCATTGCCGACTCGTATTCCGGTTCAACGTCAACGTTCAGCGACGGAGGCGTTACGTCCGTCACGGATTTGCCGTCGACCCTTTGCCCGCATACTTCGGTTACTATAATCGACGCGCTTTTTCCGACTACCGAACCGAACTCTATCGTCATATACACTTCGCCGGTGGTGAAACCGTTCCAGACGTAATCGGTGCCGCCGCACCACGTTGGATTGTCGAAATCCATAAGCGTATATCTGCCTTCACCCTCGGAAGTCAGATCGAGCACCATTTCTCTGTTGGCATAATCCATCGCAAAAGAATAAATATTGAGCGGATTGTTGCTTTTCATCTGCATCGAATAATGATTTCTCATTATGCCGCCGAAAAAGAACCTGTCGCCTATTTTGACGGGGCCGTTCACTCCGGTTAAAACCCAGTTTTCGTTATCGAAAGCGTAATGTCTTCCTTCGTGAAATGCCGTAACGTACGTCAGGTTATCGTGAAACGGCGAACATTTAAACTGAATTCCGACGCTGTTGTCTTTATCGTAAATGTCGGTGAGAATTACCTGAAGATCTTCCGTATACCCGATTTCGTCCGTAACGTAAGGGAAGAAAGATAACAAATTGTCTCCTCTGCCGAGCGAATTCAGGTCGATAACGTTCGCAAACGTGAATTTCCCGCCCGACGAAGCCGCTTCGAGCAATACGCCGCTCCCTTCGGAAGAACATATCGCCGGCAAAGCGGTTCCGGCAACGGGAACTTTCGCCAACATAGTCGCCTCGAACAGGTCGGACGAATAAACGTCGCTTTTGACGACGTATTCTTTGCTTATCGTTCTCCCGCCGATTTCTGCGGTTACGACGTATCTGTATTCGCCAAGTTCGTTCGCCTCGAACGAACCTGCGGACGTATCGACTTCCTTACCCGAAGGCGCGTAAATTTTTAACGTCGCCTCCACCTTTTCTTCGCCGTTATACGCGTATATTTTCTCCGTTACGACGGTCTTTCCGAACGATATATATTCGGGCGATATAAAAGAAATCACGGGCGCGTCGACCACGGTAAACGAATTCACCGACGTCGATATATAACCGAAAATGTCCTCGCTCGTATAAATAATCGAATAATTGCCGGGAGCCGTAAACTGATAGTTTTCGCGCTTATCGTCTTTAAGCACGTCGATTATTATCCCTTCGCGTTCGACGATTACATCGTATTTAATACCGGATTTTATTGCCGAACGAACGTTTGCTTTAGGCAGCGAAACGATCTCTCCCGTACGATATTCAGATTCAAAGCCGGACTCGTATTCGTAAAATGTTTCGGGGACTGAAGCAAATACTCTTATAATTTTTAAAGTCCCGCCGTCGCGAAGAGAGTAATCTCCCGCTTTAAGCGGCGTAAACGCCCCGTTTTGTATCTCAACGGCGTTTCCGGAAGGATCCTTCAACGTCATATACCGATTATAGTTTTCTATTACGTATTCCTTATATGCCAACGCATAACCGAACGGTCCGGCGGCCGAAGCGGCGGCCGAATAATTCGTCGTAAACAACGCCGCAATCAGACACGTTATAAAACAAAGGAATATTGCTGCCGACGTTTTAATTACGTTTCTTCTCTCAGCCATCGGTTTCATCTCTCCTTTTTTTCGTTATAAGTACAACCATAACGGAAAACGCTATTGCCGAACCTCCGCAGGGCAAAGCCGTTATAAGCCCTGATTTGCAGCCGCGACGCTTCCCGGCGTCTCCTTTTACGGTGAACGACAGCGTTTCTTTCGCCACGTTTCCGCCGCCGTCCGTAACGGTTACCTGCAACTTGTAAGTCCCCGGTTCCGAAAGTGTGAGAACGCCGTTTTCAATTTCGTCGGAAGCGTCCTTTCCGTTACGTATAAGCCGATAACTGACCGTCGCCATAGCCGCGGTGTTGTCCGAGACGTTCGGAACGACAGACAAAACGCTTCCTGCCTCGTACGTTTCTTTCAGCGACAACGTGAACGACGGCACGGTCGAGTCCGTCACTTTCAGCGTTGCGTATTCATACGTTTCTATACCTTTTTTGTTTACCAGGTAACGAAGAGTGTAATTCCCGAGTTTGTCCGCAATAAACGTATAGGCGTCTTTCTTCGGGAGCGGCGTCAGAAAATCGTAATCGTCCTGACAGAAAACCTCGACTTTATAACTTTCACCCTGCGATAAATGCAAAACGGGAAGCCTTATCCCATCCTCGGCGTATTCGGCGGTGTAAAAAAGTTCTTCTGCAGACGCCGTCGCCGGTTCGGCGAAAACCGCCGCGACGACCGCGAAAAAAACAACCGCGAATATAAATAACTTCTTAAAAATATTCATATTTATCCTTTTATTCCTCCGACGGTCAATTTTGTGGAAATAAGTTTCTGGAAAGCGACGTAAATTATCGTCGTGGGAAGCATACAGATTATAAATCCGGCCATAACCTGAGGCACGGCGGCTCCGTAACGAGACGCGTCTTCCTGAAACAAATACATTCCGTACGAAAGGTTGACATATGACGGCAACCACAGAAGGAACGTATTATAATCGTTCCACGTACTCAGAAAATTCACGAGAAATACCGCCGAAAAAGTGGGGATCATCATCGGAATCATGATAAGAAACATGGTCTTCATGTGTCCCGCGCCGTCTATAGCGGCAGCCTCGCTGTAATCCATAGGGATTGCCTGCCAGCCGGCATACAAAAGCATGAACCATAACCCCGAAAAACAATATCCCGGCGAAAACAACACCGTCATAAACAGATTGTCATACATATTCAACGCTTTTCTTATTACCATCTGCATACCGGTTGAACCGTATATAGGCATAAGCATGACGAATATTCCGAGGAAATATATAAAATTCCGTCCTACCCACTTGAATTTCGCCATTACGTAAGAAACCATAAGCGTATAAAACAAAGACACGAAAGGTACGGCGAACGCCCAGATTACGCTGACAACAAGCATGCTGCCGAAATCGTAGACGATATATCCCCTCTTCTGAGAGAAAGATTCTATATTCAATAAACGGATCGCTTCCGAAAAATTGCTCCACCTTAGCGTTTTCGGCAAAGCAAACGAATTTTCGAAATACTCTACCGGAGATTTAAGCGCAGTATACAACATCCAGAAAATAACGAGAACCAAGGAAAAACAGAACGAAATCATAAGAATCATAACGAAGATTTTTACGATAACGTTAAGAACCTTGTTCCCGGAAGCCTGCAATAATTTCATATCCTCACCTCAGCATTCCGTACTCGGACCGTATTTTTCCAACAAATGTTTCAGAAGGAAAGTAAGCGGAGCCATTATACCCGTCATGACGAACCCGCCTGCCGCAAGGTAGGGATACATCACCTGGCTCGTCGTTGACGCAACCTGAATATACATCCAGTAGCCCAGCGTATATAACTGCGGCGGCGCGTCGAATTTCCAGAATGCGATGAGCGGTCCGCTTATCGACAGAAAGCCGCTGAAACCGGTTACGAGGAAAGTTGTAAGCGTGGGGAAAACGAGCGGGCAGCAAATCGTAAAAAACTCCTGCAAGCCCTCGTGAATTCCGTCTATCTTTGCACTTTCGAGAACAGAATCGTCTATCTGCCCCATCGCGTTCGTATACATAATCAACGTTGTGGTGAAAGACAACCATACGTTATAAAACAACATCAATCCGAACGAATATTTCGGGTCGGTGACAAGATTCGGAAATCCTTCAACGCTGAAAAGAGTTCGCATCATGGTCGGCAACGCACCCTCTACGAATTTTTTGAAAACAAGACACACGACGAACCCCGATATAATTGCCGGTAGCATCAGAATGAACTTTATTATTCTGTAACCCGGGATTTTGCGGAACAGATAATAACTGAACAAAAGTTGAAGCGGAGTTATTATAAACAGTTCCGTACCATACATAAGGCAAGTATTTTTCAGCGCGGTGGTGATAACGGGCGAATGAAAAACGTCGGATAAAAATTTGGAGAAATTCTCAAAGCCTACCCACCCGGTGACGTTCCCCAAAAAGTCTCTCGACTGAAACGCCATTATCAGCGAACCGAAATTGCTGAAAAGCCAGAAAATAAGAAAATTGGCAACCGGGAAAGCCATTATCGTCCATACGAAAGCGTATTTTTTTAGTTTTATTTTTGAAAATGATTTCATCGTTTCTCCGAATTTTCGTCGCCTTCGGACAAACCTCCGAGGCGAAAGCCAGACATTTTTCTTTAAGGACGATTATCCCTTTCTTTCCGGAAAATTTTCCGGAAAGAAAGGGTCGGCCCTGTTTTTGTTATTTTTTCAGTTCAAGTTCGTTAATATATTGCTGCCACACTCCGCCGAAATGAACTTTAAATCCTTTGAACGCCGAACCTACCGGGTCGGAACTCACGTTTTTGTCAAGAGATTTTTCCGCTGCGCGCAAAGCCGAAATCGGCATATTATAAGATACGTCGTCAACCTTCGAATACCAGTTGACGTTATACCCCTTCGACGTTTTATAAGGCAACGCCGTCAGGTAACGATCGAGAAGCGGGCGAACGAATTTCACGTTCTCGCCGTCACGATAAAGTTCCCAGACGTTTCTCGCATACTTTGTCATAGACGCCTTATCCTCGGAAGTGAGTTCATAATCGAATGCTCTTACGACTCCCGTCGTTTTCGTAAAATAACGGAGATATTCGTCTTTCATCGTATACGCGAGAAGAATTTTCGTCTTTTCGAGAATGTCCGCGTCGTCGTTTTTTGTAACGATACACGAACCTGCGGCACGAGTAGCGAGAACCGAGCCGTTTCCGTTGCCGTCCGCCCCTTTCTGCCCGTCCATCTGAGGATAAAGCATAATACGATAATCTCTCGTTCCGTATTTATAATCGGAGTAACGGGGATCTTCCGTAAGTCCGTCAAACGCGGGCTTCGCTTCTTTTTCCCACCATATACCCTCGACCATAAGCCCCGTAAAGGGAGCGTCGACGGAATTTTTGGCGGATCCGACGACGAACTTACCTTGCGCGTCGGTGTTCGACTCTTCGCTCATGAACGCGCTTTCGTGCGCATAGTCGCGGTTGTTAAGGTACGTTTGCATAAACTCGGTCGCCTTTCTGATTCCGGTCATTCCGAACACCTCATAACCGTTCTGCATGGTTATTTTCGTGGGTGCGGAATCTCCGTCGAAAGTGTAAGCCCCGTCGTAAGTGTTGAAAAGTTTCCAATTATCAAGACCGTCGTACTGAGCGAAAACCCCGTTGAAAATATCTGTCGTGTAGTCAAGAATTTTTCCCGGATAAATAACGGCTTTCCCCAGTCCTTTAAGCAAGAGGAACATCTGATTCCACTCGCTCATCGTTATGGGCTGTCCGTCGTCGTAAGTTCCGAATTTTCCGTCTTTTCCGGCGCGGAGAATCACGTCGCCTTCGTTATAGTTTGTTTCGGACGCGGATCTTTTGAAAATGAGTTTCCCCGCCGTCTCCGTATATTCGATTCCTTGCTCCGTCAACGCCGCTCTGGTAACATCGTCGGCCGACGCTTCTATCATAAGCCCGTATTCGACGAATTTCTGATGATCGTAATTAAACCCGGTAATACCGTCCTCGAAAGGCAGCATATACAACCCTTTCCCGTCTTTCGAGCCGATGGTTTTCCAAAGTTCCTTATCAAGAATTTTTTCTCCGATCGTGCGGGTTTCTCCGTCGACTTTCATATCGAGAACGTCGCTTATGTCCTCGAGTTTATCGCTGTAAATCAGCGTGTGAAAGTCCGAAACGGTCGAAACGTACATATCCGCCTGTTGCCCTAGCGCAATCAATTGCTCGATCTGAGCAACCGTTCTTTTCTTTTTTTCCACGCTGACGTAATAATCCGGATAATCCTTCTCGAACTCCTCTTTAACGGGAGTAAACCAGTCCGTGCCGTACCCGCCGTCGTAAAGCGAAACGAAAATCTCTTTTTTCCCTTCCGCGTTGCTGCCGGGATTCACCGGTTTTCCTAAACACCCCGTCAGACCGAAAATAATCGTCGTGGCCATTACGGCAGAAATTACTCCGCTGAAAATTTTTCTCATAGATATTCACCTCTTTTATTTTTTCAGTATAATTAACATATTATCGCCTGCGGGAACGCGCTGAAAAAAAAGTTCGGACGCAACCGATTCCGTTTCCTCTCCGTTCCTTACAATAATAATTTGTTCTTCTTTGTCGAACGTAAACCGTATATTCGCTTCCGTAACTATCGAATTGTTGACGATAAAGAACATCTCGCAACCGCCGTCGCTTTTAAACCGCGAAATAAGAAACTGCGAAGTAACCCGGATTTCCGGATACCTTTCGTCCTTCGGGGAGAAACGTCTGAATTCCGGTATTCCTCCGCGATAAATCGTTTCGTTCCACTGAATTTTTCTCAGTTCGTCTTCGTCCGGGAGCAGCCCCGCATATTCGCCTACGGTATATATGCCCGTCGGGTTCGCTCCTATAAGATATTTCCCGCAAGCGTGTACCTGCTTCAGCACGGGTCTGACGTAATAATACTGCTTCGTGAGGTTGCCGTATCTGTCAAACACGCCGCCGTCCGCAATATCGTCCGCCATCCAGTCGTTGGGAAAACAACAAGGGAACAATTGAACGCCTTTTGCGCCGAAAGCAAGCCCTACCCCGAATTGTAAGCGCAGTTCGGCTTCTGTCGTAACGCGGTTCGCGCTGCCCTCCCATTTTCCGCCTATCTGCATAAACATCCAGAACGGTACGCCGTAAGTCCTTTCGTTATAACCGCATATCTGCGGCAACTCGTAAAGCGCGGTATGAATCATGCTTTCCACGTTGCCCAAAGTGAGAAACGGATAACTGTCGTAAGAAAAAACCTGAGGATTTACGGTCTTTATATATTTTTCCGTAAAATACGTATATCTTTCGGTATTTTCGTACTTCGTCGACAATCTTTCGTCGGTTGCGGCGGGAACGCCGATCTGACATGCGCCGTACTGGAACTGCTCGGCAGAAATATGATGCGGCAACATGTTTACATAAAAAAGTTTATCCGGACATACCTTTTCAAACACCTCTTTTGCCGCGGCTATTCCTTCGAAACTGTCGCTTCCGGGTTCGTCCGCGAAGGAAATTCCCGCAAAAGCCGGATGGTCTTTATATCTTTCGATATCCTCCGCAAAACGCGAGTTCAGATCATTCTTTTGTTTTTCCGTGAGAGACTTCCATGCCGGAAGTTCTCTGTGTCCGAGCGAGGTGTATTCCTCCGCTATAAGGTCGCGCACGAGATATTTAATCCCGACCTTTTCGCAAAGGTCGAGCGCGCGTTTTACGTATTTTTCGTATTTGCCGCCGACGGCTTCCGCATGTCCGTATACTATCGTAACGCCCAGATCCGCCAGAATGCGGTAATGTTTCAGGTCGATTTTAGACGGGTATTTTTTTCCGTTTAAGACATACGATGGTTGAGGCGCGCAATACGCCCCAACCTGTATGTTTTCAAATAATTCGTTTTTCATTTAATTCGTTTTTTCATTTTATCAGTCGAGAGCCACGTAATAAATATTCGACATGTATATTACCGGATCGGTATCGTCCCAGGCATAATTCACGCCGTCTACCTGCGAAGCAAATTGCAGGCGGATATCGTTTCCGGACACTTTTGCTCCGTCGGGGCGACGCGTAAACACTTCGATTTTGACCCACTCGTCTGAAGGGGCGATAACATAATCCATTATGCCGTCTTGCCGTTCGTATTTAGTGCCTTTATACCAGAAGTTTCCGAAAGGCCCCGTGGTCGCAGAATACATCTGAAGACCGAGATTGACGCTGCTTGTGTTTTTAATCCAGAACACTATCATCATGTCGCCGGTTATTCCCGTACTTTCGAGCCTGATGTTGAAATTACCTTTTTCCGCATTCGCGCTGTTGTCGAGTTTCATCGCGCCGAGTTCGCCCGGAGCGGCTATGTCCGTGGTGTAACTGAATACGGGATTTCCGAAACTGAGTTTTCCGTTATCCACGTTTTCCGCGCCGAGTCCGCAGCCGAGAAGCACTCTCGAATCGTGAACGAGGAAATTTTTCTTCACCGTGTCGATCAATTTTCCGTCTTTTGTCGCTTCGACTTTATATTCATAAGTTCCGTGAACTTTGCCGGTATCGTAAATCAGACCTTCGCCGAGTTCCGCGGCAACGCCGGCGGGATTCGTAACGACGTATTTCAGAGCAATCCCTTCGATGGCGCAACTTGCGGCAGGAAGAGTAATTTTGCCTTCCGCGTCGAACTGATAATACGCCGCGGTCGAAAGGGCGAGCGCTCCGCCGATTTTTATGGTATACGTTCTGACATCGACAAGAGTATCTCTCCAGTACACGGAAATAACGTAGGTATATTCCTTTTCTTCGGTAAACGTGTAAGCAAACGGTTCTTCCGATTCTTTGAGCGTCGTTTCGCCGTCTTTCACGGCATAAACGAACGAATGTCTGTTATCGGTCGACAAAGCCGTAGCAAACGTAGTCGGCACGTTGATCACGCCTTCGCTGCGATGAGCGGATTCGTCGTAACTGACGCCCTCTGCGCCGTGCACCGTTTCGATAGACACGTTCGTCATATAAAGCGTAAACTTTTCCTCGCCATCCCATTTCCATGCGTCGGGATTGAAAATACGCAATTCGGCCTGAGACGCGTTTTCGTCAAACGTTGACATAGAACCGAGCGAACCGTCAAACTGCGGCTTCATGGTTATCGATACTTTCTGCCAGCCCGTCTCCGCGCTTATATCCGCAATCGAAGAAAGCACTTCGAGTCCCTGGTTTATCCAATATCCGCTGTTGGTGGAAATATAAGACTGCAACGCGATTCCGTTGGGATTGTAAACGTAGAACGACAAAGTCGAATTCACGGGAATATTTTTCACGTTGTAAAGAAGAATCTGTGCACAACCGCCGGATACTACCCGTATTTTCAGCGAGCCGAGATCATTGAAACTCTGCTCGGTCGAATATCCGTATTCGTACGCTTCGTCGAGAAGAACGAAGTTCACGGCAGTTTTATCGTCGTTGCGGTTCACCATCCACATATAAACGTCGTCCTGAACGGTAAACGGGTATTCTCTTTCGCCCGCAGGCAACTCTCCGCGGCTTGCGGTTACTTTGAGAATGAACTTCGTGTCCTTTCCGGGTTCGAAATAAATATTATTTTCGTCTTCGGTCAGCGGGACGCCTGCCCCTTCCGCCGTTTCGAGCGTGTAAGCGAAAGAAATATTTTTCTGATGTCCTTCACGTACGGCCTTTGTTATCGACAAGGTGTTTTCATAAGACATATCGCTTACGTTAATCGTATATTTTGCGTCTTCCTTATCCGTTATCGTCAAGGTTACGTCGGCGTATCCTTCCGCCGTTACGATAGTGAGCGTGTAGCTGCCCGTTTCTTTGCTCAGCACGAACGATTCCGTAAAAACAAGATATCCGTTGATGAAAGAATAATCTTCTGCCGTAAGAGCCGCGCCTTCCTCCATTATTTTCAGTATCCGGGTCTCCTCGTAAACGGTCGCTTTTCCGATATCGGCAAGGTCGATATTTATATCTTTGAGGTCGGGCTTGTCCGCGTCCGAAACTTCGATTTCACAAGTGTATTCGGCTTTATTTCCCACTACGTCGGTTGCGGAGAATTTCACTTCGTGCGCACCGTATTCTATATACCCGTTCGCGCCGGGAGTTATCCCCTGCTCCACTCTTACGTCCAATTCCGCACCGAAAGAATCGACCGCTTTGACCGCCTTTTTAAGCGCGGTTGCGTTTTGCGCGTCGGCATAAGTTATTTTCGCGCCGGTTTCGGAGAACACAGGTAACCCGTAAACGAATACTTTGACCGTTTCTTCATACTTTTCTATCCTGTATTTTACCGTGTATTCGCCGGCAACCGCGAAATTTACGCCGCTTTTATCGACGTCAAACGTCGTTTCTTCCAGGTCCTTGTAAGCGGTTACGCCGTTTTTGAAATCATAATCGCTGTCGTTCACGGAAAGCCTTATTTCTTTCAGCCCGTCGAATTCGTACGTCGACTTGGGTTCAGGTTCGCTGCATCCGACGAACGCAACGACCAACGAGAAAACCGCAAACATAAGAATAAGTTTTTTCATAAAGTTTTTGCTCTTCATCATTACACCTCATTTATATTTTAAGCCCTTGGCTCGATGCAATTCTATACCAGTCGGGGGGTTCCTTCAACTCAAAAATAGTATTTCTTATTCTAAAAAAAGCATTTTTGATTAACAACGAAATGGCCGGCGTAAAAAAACGCCCCGAAAATTATATCGGAACGCATTGTTTTGTTATCTTTATAATTCCGGCGTAAAACCTGCTTTATCCTTTCATCGGCAAACAAGAAAAACGTCTTTTGTAACTGCGATAAAATGTTGCAAAACTTACGAATCCGCATTCCATCGCTATCTGAGAAAGCGGCCAGTCTTTGTAATTCGTATCGTTCAGCATTTTATTTGCGGCGTCCGCGCGGACGTTGTTTACGAAAACCCTGAAATCGATTTTTATCTCCTTCTGAAAAAGTTTGGAAATGGCTTCGGTTGAATACGAGAATTGCTCCGCAAGCGTTTTTACCGTTATATTTTCTTTATAGTGCGAATAAATATACTCGAGTATTTTATTAAGAAAAAGTTCGTTTTTCGTCTGCGCCTTCATCGAATAGTTTCTGTGCAATAAAACGTATAGTTTATTTGCAAAAATCTTGTTTTCGAGAAAAGAACATTCCTGCCTGTTCTTGAAACATTCGTCGAAACACTGTTTTATTTTAGCATTGACGGCTTGATTCGTCAGGAGATTATCAAACGAAACCGGGCCGAATTCCATACAATAATCGGCCGAATATATCTCGCTCATAATAACGACGTAAACTCTGCAATTTTCACTTGCGAAATACTCGTGCAGTTCTCCGGGATTAACGAAAACGATTTCACCTTCGCTCGCTTTACCCTTTTTCCCGTTTATCGAGTATTCAAACGACCCGGACAGAACGAAGCACACCTCCACCGCATAATGGAAATGGGCATAATACTGCTTTACATTATGCCTTTTGATTTCGAAAAGACTTGATTGATCTCTGTATTTTTCATATACTTTTCCATCCGAACTATACTCGTACATTACTCTTTGATTTCTCCGACGTTTATTTGTATTAAGGATTTTATTAAGGCTTTTTCGCCTCACCCGTTCCCACAATTTTCGTATTTATTATGTCAGATATCCGAATTTTTATAAAACTATCCGCAAAGATATGGTACAAGATAACCTCGGATTTGTCAAGAGTTTTTCTTTACGATACTGCATGATGCCAGCCAGGAATAAAACGAACCGTGGTTTGACGGCGAAATTTTGACTAATACGTCGTTACGCTCGCGGGTTATACGGTCAAGTATTAACCCGTTCGCGCGCCTCGTCTTAGCCTAAAAATTCGTCGTCAGACTCGCAAGCGACCAAAACGCCGATATTTTCGATGATTTTTGGTAAAGGCGAACGCAGACGTACTATACGTACTTCAAGCGAGAATTTAACAAAAAGCACGGAAATTGCGGAGTTTTGGCAAGGTTCGTTTTATTTTTGACTGGCATACCGCTAAGGCTTGCTCTAATAACGCTTCCCGCGTTTCCGCCGTCAACCGTTTTACGTCTTCGCACAGTTCGATTGCCGACGGATTTTCCGTCAAATCCACTTCTTCGTCCGGTATACGCTCCAGACTTCTGCCTGTAATTCTGTTCTCCAATTCTTTTAATTACCTCCGTTTTTGTATAATTTTCTCCGAGTTTCGCCCCTCGGACAGGCTTTTGTTTTTCGGGGTGCAGATAGGAATAATCCTTGCCGTCCCGCATGATTTTTACACCGTAGCATTTATCCAGGTATTCTTTGAACTCTTCCGGGGTTTTTGAATTTTTGATTCCCTCGGCGATTACTTCGCGCAATTCTTCTTTCCAGCTTGTCCCGCCTTTTAATATAATTTTCTTTTCAATGGGCGTGCGGCTGTTCTTGCTTCGCTTGCGGAAATCCGTTTCGGTGTAACCGTGTTCTTTTCCGATTCGATTGACTTCGTCTTTCATTGCGGCATATTCCGCTTTACCGAATTGCAACTTTTTCCCCGTAAGCGGATCGACGGCGTTTACGATGATGTGGCTGTGAACCGTCTGCGTATCCGTATGCGTGGCGATTACGCATTCGTAATTTTTGAAAAACGCTTCCGCAACTTCTTCCGCATACGCGTGGGCTTTTTCGGGCGTTATGTTATCTTTTCTTGCGCAGGAAAGTTTAAAATGATAATACTTCCGCTCATCGTATTTTTCGCCTTTGCCGAACCGCACCGCCGTATCTTCAAATTGCTTTGCATAATCTTCATCCTCGAACAAATTTTTCACCGACACGATCGCCGCTTTCTTCGGATCGGTGATATACCTTATCCCGTTTTTCGGTTTTGCCTTACTTGCGCTACATTTGAAAAGAGGCATCACGCACCGCCTGCGGCAACGGAAATTTTACGGTATAATTCCTTCAGGTCGACGATACAACTTTTTATTTCG